>JAJYBO010000273.1 GCA_021778975.1 Deltaproteobacteria bacterium | reverse complement strand
CGCCCGCAACAGAGGTGCTGAAATTCCTCACCGCCTGATTAGCTCCGCGAAATCATGGTTGTGCAATGACATGATAGATCGTCACAAGCCCATTCTGCCCTGGGAAGGCGTAGAAAACGTGTCGGACGCATCTCTCAAACTCTCGCCGATCGCCGCTGCAGCCGCGGTATTGACCCATATCCGGGACGCATGGAATCATGAAATCGCCACACTTCCCACGGGTCTCGATGACGCCCTGCGCATGGAAAACCAGGAAGTTTTATTGACGGTTCCCGCATCGTTTGACGCTGTAGCAAGAGAACTGACCGTTACAGCCGCACAGATGGCGGGCCTAAACCACGTCATCCTTCTGGAAGAACCACAGGCGGCTTTCTACGCATGGATCGAAGCTGACAAGGATGGCTGGCGTCGTAAAGTTCACCGTGGAGACGTGATCCTGGTCTGCGACATCGGAGGTGGCACCACGGATTTCAGCTTGATCGAAGTTTCTGAAGATAAAGGCGATCTCGTCCTGGAACGCATCGCGGTCGGCAACCATCTTCTGGTCGGCGGCGACAATATGGACTTATCACTCGCCTATGCGGTAGCCGGACAGATGGCCGCCCAAAATGTGCGCCTCGACACCTGGCAGATGCGGGGACTGTGCCATGCATGCCGGAAAGGCAAAGAGAAGCTCCTGTCCGCCACAGACACCGAAGACTACCCCATCACCATTCTGGGCCGCGGAAAAAGCCTTATCGGCGGTACGCTCAAAGCCCAACTTACGGCGGATATGGTTCATAAAGTTCTCCTTGATGGGTTTCTGCCCACATGCAGCCTGGCATCTCAACCCGAAAAGCAGCGGACAATCGGCATTCGAGAAGTTGGTCTCGCCTATGAATCCGACCCTGCCATCACCCGACATTTAGCCTGTTTCCTGAATCATCAGACCGATGCCTCCGGAAATCCCAAACTGCCCACGGCGGTCTTGTTCAACGGCGGTGTCATGAAAGCCGCCAGCCTGCGGCGTCGGGTTCTCGACACACTGACGACCTGGACTCCGGACCAGGCTATCCGTGAAATTCCTTCCGGAGATTTCGATCTGTCTGTCGCGCGCGGCGCTGTGTACTACGGACTGGCCCGCCGTGGAAACGGCATTCGTATCCGTGGCGGTCTGAACAAATCTTACTACATCGGCGTCGCGGCTTCCATGCCCGCGGTCCCGGGAATGCCTGCACCGGTCAAAGCGTTGTGCGTCGCCGCTTTCGGCATGGAAGAAGGCGCGGCGCAGGCAATTAAAAACCGTGAATTTGTGCTGATGGTGGGGGAGCAGGCGCAATTCGATTTTCTGGGATCGACACTACGCCATGAAGACGCCGCCGGTGAAGTGATCGAAACCTGGGAAGATGATATCGAACTTATCACCACCCTTGAAACAACGCTTACCGGAGAGACCGGCATCATGATTCCCGTCACGCTGGAATCTCGCGCAACAGAAATCGGAACGCTTGAAATCTGGTGCATCTCCGCCAGTGACGACCGCCAGTGGCGGCTGGAATTCAATGTTCGGGAACACCCTGCAGGATAAAGCAGCCTGTCACGAACGCGCCCTGTAACCCGTCATCAAGAATACAGAGAAAGTTTGTTCGCCGCTGCCCTCAACAGGTTTTCGCAGGGTTGCGGCCGTCCGGTCATGAACGTTTTCAAACCCCGCACCGATAAAAATATCACGGAGCCGTTCCCGCTCGAAACCAAAATGAAACACCCCTGTATTGTCGCTGTGAAATTTACCACCATCCGTATCCAGATCGGCGATACCGATACACCCTCCGGGAACAAGGATCTCATGCAGCGTCTTTAAAAGCTTAGCCGTATCCTGAACATGGTGCAATGTCATGCTGCTGACCACCAGATGATACGGCCCTGTCAGCACATCACCGGCATCCATATCAACATGGCGCGTCTGGACATGAGACAGGCATTGACTGGCGATTTTACCGTTCAGAACATCCAGCATTCCCTGTGAACTGTCCACACCGGTAATCGTACGGACAAATGGCTGGAGCGCAAGCGTCAGCAGCCCGGTACCGCATCCAAAATCCAGAACATCCATATGGCTATCCAGTGGAATGGCCTCCAATATGGCGGCGGATACCCGCTCCGCCAGTTGAACCCGACGGGGTTCTTCATCCCACGAACTGGCAACCGTATTGAAATCACGTCTGGTATCGGTCATTTCGACATTCCTTTCGAGTTCAGTGTCATTTGGACAAAATAGCGATGAAACCGGTCATCCCCGGTCAATTCCGGATGAAAGGATGTGGCCAAAAAATAGTCCTGTCTTGCGGCGACAATACGCCCATCCGCAAGACGCGCCAGTATCTCGACATCCGGACCTGCCTGTTCGATCAGCGGCGCGCGGATAAACACGGCATGAAACGGCCCCCGGTTTTCAGGGGTTATTATCGCCGGAATCTCTAAATGCGTCTTGAAACTGTCCACCTGACGGCCAAAGGCGTTGCGCAGCACTACAATGTCCATCAGTTTCAGCATCGGTTGATCGTGACGGGATTCTTTTGCCAGAAATATGGCGCCCGCGCATGTTCCCCAGATTGGTTTTTTCAACCCGAACTGACGTATCGGCGCCATCAACCCGAACGCCACACTCAGCTTGCCGATGGTGGTGGATTCTCCGCCAGGAATGATCAGGCCATCAATATCCGCCATATCCCGCGGCAGACGCACCTCCACCGCCTGAACGCCAAGTTTCCCCAGCATCTGAACATGTTCGGCAAAGTCTCCCTGAAGCGCCAGCACGCCTATTTTCACATTATTGATTCCACCATCATCCGGTGACATGGATATCACCACCCCCGAACCGCCAGAAGCTCATTTTCCGGCATGGAACTCACCGAACGCCCGACCATGGGTTCTCCCAAATTCCGGCTGACGTCGGCAATAATGCGCGGATCCCTGAAATGCGTCGTCGCCTCAACAATGGCTTTGGCCCGCCGTTCGGGATCGCCGGATTTGAAAATGCCGGATCCCACAAACACGCCATCCACCCCCAGTTGCATCATCAGTGCAGCATCCGCCGGCGTGGCAATGCCACCTGCCGCAAAATTGACCACCGGCATTCGGCCCAGTGCTTTGGTTTCTTTCACCAGCTCATACGGCGCACCAATTTCTTTGCTGTAGGCCATGACTTCTTCATCCGGCAACCCCACCAGTCTGCGGATTTCACCCAACACCGTCCGGGCATGATACACGGCTTCCACAACATCGCCGGTACCAGCCTCCCCCTTGGTGCGAATCATGGCGGCGCCTTCGCCGATACGGCGCAGTGCTTCCCCCAGGTTACGGCATCCACAAACAAACGGTATTTTGAAATCGTGTTTGTTGACATGATGGTGCTGATCCGCGGGCGTCAGCACTTCGGACTCATCAACATAATCCACACCGATGGCTTCCAGTATCTGCGCTTCCACAAAATGTCCGATACGGCACTTGGCCATGACGGGGATGGTCACCGCATCCATGATCTTGTATATGATGTCTGGATC
>JAJYBO010000272.1 GCA_021778975.1 Deltaproteobacteria bacterium | reverse complement strand
AAATGGAATAGTTAAGTGGTTCAATGACAGCAAAGGTTTTGGTTTTATTGAACAAGAAAATGGCAAGGATGTGTTTGTTCATCATTCCGCCATCAACGCAACCGGTTTCAAATCACTTTCTGAAGGTGACCGAGTCACATTTGATGTGGTTCAGGGACCCAAAGGGCCTGCAGCCGCTAATGTAACCCGCCAGTAAGCGGTTTTTAGCACACGGTTTTAGTTTTATCATTCAAGGCGTTCATATTTTCTATATATGAACGCCTTTTTTGTTTCTGTTTTTTATTTCTGGGCGATTGGTTGCTGGCTGTTATATCTTGCGAGCTTTTTACGAAGCCATCAAAAAATATCGCAGATGCTGTTGGGCTGTTCTTCAGAAATTTGTCGCCATGCAATCTGATGATCCGCAATATGTGAAAAACCTTCGACGACAACGTGCGTAAGGTGCAGCCGTTCCATCAAAAAACGGATATTTTCCTTTTTCAGTCCCTGCATGACAGAAATGCGGCGGGGGTGAACCCCAATCCACACGTTGTCTCCGCGTAATACATTGTTTTTCAATATATCGAACGCCCTGTCCCGATATACTTCCGCCATGACCAAATGCCCAAATGCAGGATGAAATGGCCCTGCCAGCACGACATCGGCAAATTCCGTGGAGGCCTGAAGCCCCATTCGAATGACCGGAATATGTGCTGCATGGAAAATCAGATAAAGTTGTTTGACCAGAGAAACACTGTCCGAAAGCGACGGCGGCGTGTATTGGCCCGCCCGGTACCACCGGGCTAACGGGCTGTGATCGAGAACCACCGTCGGATAAATCCGGACGAAATCCGGTTGCAGAGCGGCGATACGAAGACCCGAAGCAATACTGCCATCGGTGTTGTCTCCCGGAAGCCCTGTCATCATCTGAATGCCGACCGCATAACCGCGGCGGCGAGCCGTATCTACCGCCAGAACCGTATCCTGCTCCGTATGTCCCCTCCGACATATATCCAGAACCGTATCGTTCATGGATTGCACGCCAATTTCGATGGTGCTTACGGGATAGTCTGCCAGCAAGTCGAGGCGGGATGGCGCGATGGTATCAGGCCGGGTGGAGAATCGGATGCTGTCCACATAGCCATCCTGCACAAACTTCCGGGCGATATTCAGTAGCCGGGTGATTTTCTGGGTTTCAATTCCCAAAAAGTTACCGCCGAAAAAAGCGATCTGCACGGGGCTGCGATCCGGCGTCCGATACGGCAACCAGGATTGGATGGACGATATGATTTCAGAATCGGAAGCCGGGGATACCGCAGCGCCTGTAATGACGTTCTGATTGCAAAATACACAGTGATGAGGACAACCGGCATGCGGCAGAAATACGGGGATGATAAATGGGTGGGATAAAGATTGTTCCCAATATTTATTCGGCGACATGCTGCATAAAGATGGCATACGCTTTTTTAGCGGCATCTTGTTCCGCATTTTTTTTGCTTTTTCCGAACCCCTGGGTATGAATATCTCCACAGGCCAATCGGATCACGAAGGTCTTGTCGTGATCGGGGCCTGTCTCTTCCATGACCGTGTATTGCGGCAGGGGATACTGGGTGCTCTGAATGAGTTCCTGAAATTTGCTCTTGTAATCCTGAACATCTGCAGATGGAGACTCCAGTGTGATCAGTGGCGTCATATAGCGGGACAGCAACTGAAATACGCTGGTATATCCGCCATCCAGATACACCGCCGCAATGAGCGCTTCGAACGTATTGGCCAGAATGGAAGGCTTGGCGCGCCCATGCGTCTGGCTTTCTCCCTTGCCCAGTTGGATATACGCGCCCAGGTTGATTTGCCGTGCGATATTGGACAACTGAAATTCGTTTACCAGGTAGGCCCTCATGCGGGAGAGATGACCTTCGTTGAACGCCGGATAATGTACCATCAATAAATGTCCGGTAATTAAATTGACGACCGCGTCCCCTAAAAATTCCAGCCGCTCGTTATCGGCCAGCCCTTTTCCCGGTTGTTCGTTGACAAAAGAGCTGTGGCGCAGGGCTTCTTCCAGAAGCGCAACGTCATTGAACGTATAGCACAGCGTTTTTTCGAGGTCGGATAGTTTGGAACGCGACATAGTCCTGCTCAACGTATCTGGTGATAGCGCTCGACAAGGCGTTCATATATGGCATATGGAACCCTGAAATTTCCCCTGCCGCATCCCATCTGAATTCCCGGTTTTGCATCGCCATGAAAATCCGTGCCGCCGGTAACGATCAGATGGTGTTTGCGCGCCAGCATGGAACAATATGCCGTGTATTCCGGAGAATGCTCCGGATAATACGCTTCGATACCCTCAAGCCCCATCTCTTTGAGGGCGGTGATCAGAATTTCTAACTTTTCGTTGTCGGACATCTTCAATAGGAAGGGATGGGCCAATACGGGGAGCCCGCCGGCGCCCGATATGACTTCAATGGCCTTTTCACATGTCAAACGAAATTTTTCGACATAGGCCGGTTTTTGAAACCCCAGGTACCGATCGAACGCTTCGTTGATGGATGTCGCCAGACCTTTTTGCACCATCACTCTGGCGATATGGGGTCTGCCGATCTGGGAGTCTCCGGATATCCGGATGACATCTTCTATGGAAATATCCAGCCCTAAATCGTTCAATCGGTGGATAATGAGAGGATTTCGATTCTCTCTTGCGTGCTGAAGGGCTTCTAAGGAACTGTTCAGCGCCGGGTCATCCAGCCGAATTCCGTATCCGAGAATATGGAGGCTTCCAGAGATTTGAAGTGAAGGCGGCGCGGCGGCGCTGATTTCAATACCGGAAAGAAATTGCACCGGCGCCGCGGTCATGACGCTGTGTATGTCCTGCACCCCTTTCAGCGTATCGTGATCCGTAATGGCAATGGCGGCCAGATGTAATTTCTGAGCCAGGCATAGAATTTCCTCTGGCGAAAGCGTACCGTCGGAAGCCGTTGAATGAATGTGCAGATCAATATCTGACAAATCAATATCTGACAAGTTACAGTCCAAGCGCTTTTTCCAGGGTTTCCTCTTTCATTTTACAGTCAATGCAGTGCGTCGTCACGGGCCTTGCTCTCAGGCGTTCAAACGAAATATCCTCACCGCAAGACTCGCAGATACCAAAGGTGCCGTTTTCAATTCTGGCCAGCGCCTTTTTTACCTTAACAATCAGCTTGCTTTCACGATCACGGATCCGTAGCATAAAGTTTCTGTCCGCCTCCAGGGAAGCCCGGTCGGTAGGATCCGGAAAATTCTCTTTGGGGTCGGTCATTCCAGACACTGTTTCATCCGCCTGGCTGAGCAAATCTTCCAGGAGACCGTTCAACTGTTCTCTAAAGAAATCAAGTTCTTTTTTTTTCATAATCGGCCTATTGATCTTTTCATTGAATCTGTATGACAAAAGACATCGTGACGACAGGAAAAAAAGCGCTTCAAATTTTGTAATCGGCAAAAATACCAAAACTGAAATTTATTGTAAAGGAGAAAAAATATTCGTATGGAAGGACATCATCTGATATTGGGAGAACTTCAGGATATGATTACCGGTGAAACTT
>JAJYBO010000043.1 GCA_021778975.1 Deltaproteobacteria bacterium | reverse complement strand
GTCCCTGCTGCTGATCAGTCTGGGGATAGGGCTGGTGGGGCGCACCGTACCCCAAATGAACGTTTTCATGGTGGCCACGCCGGTGAATATCATTGTTGGCATTTTCTTTTTTTCATTCTCGCTGCCAATGATGGCGACGTATATGGCCCAGCTTTTCGATGGTATTGGCAGGGAACTGTTTCACGCCATGAAACTGATTGGGCATTAGAGGCGCCCCCCATGGCGGAAGACGATCAGGAGAAAACTGAACAGGCGACGCCCAAGCGTCAGCGGGACGCCAGGGAAAAAGGCCAGGTTGTGGTCAGTCGAGAAGTGTCTTCCGCGCTCGTACTGCTGGGCGCCATGCTGGCGTTTTATGTTGCGGGAACATGGATGGTCCAGCGCATCATCGAAATGATGCGGCATTTCTTCAGCGGTCTGGGGACAATATCGCTCCGAGCAGATTCTCTTCAGACGATGCTGCTTCATCTCATGATTGATTTTTTCCTCATCGTCTTTCCGGTCATGCTGGCCGTTCTGATTGTCGGCATTGCGGCCAATATCATGCAGGTGGGGTTTACCATCTCCTCCGAGGCCATGTCTCCGAATTTTTCGAAGCTGAACCCGCTTCAGGGTATTGGAAGACTGCTGTCGCTGCGTTCCGTTGTTGATCTCGTCAAATCTCTGCTCAAGGTTGTCCTTCTGGGGTGGCTGTCCTATAGCCTGATCCGTGGGGAAATACAGAAAATGCTGCTTCTGATGCGGATGGACATCATGGATATCTGGACGTTCATTGGCCAAACCGCATTCCGGATCAGCCTCTATACCGGGCTGGCCATGATAGCAATAGCCGCTCTGGACTATCTGTTTCAATGGTGGCAGCATCAGAAAGACCTTCGGATGAGCAAACAGGAAATCAAGGAAGAATCCAAACAAACCGAAGGTGATCCCAGAATCAAATCCCGAATTCGTTCCATCCAACTGGAAATGTCACGCCGCCGCATGATGCAATCGGTTCCAGGAGCGACCGTGGTCATCACCAACCCCACCCATTTGGCGGTGGCTCTGGCATACGAATCCAAAAAAATGCTGGCTCCGAAAGTGGTTGCCAAGGGCGCGGGATTCATTGCTGAAACTATAAAGGATATTGCCAAATCCCATTCCGTGCCGGTCGTTGAAAACAAGCCGCTGGCTCAAACGCTTTTCAAGACCGTTGACATTGGCGCCTACATACCGTTTGAACTCTACAAGGCGGTGGCGGAAATACTGGCCTATGTGTATCGGCTCAAAGGCATTCACTGACCCCATCATTTTCACATTCTCCACCTGTGTCCATCCTGTCGGAATTTTCAAGACCGGCTCCGGATTTTCAATGAGTTCCCCATATCCATTTTTAAATATGGCATGATATCTGCATAAAATTTTTCCGGAAAGACGCCCGGCGAATGTATCGCGGGTCATCGTAAATCGCTTACGCGTATCGAGGGGCACTTATGGAACTGGTTTCGGAAAATATTCTTGCCACACAGTTTGCACGCTTCACCCGCAATTCGGACATTCTGATGGCCGGGGCGGTGATCGCCATCCTGTTGATCATGGTGGTGCCGCTGCCGTCTTTCCTGCTGGACTTGCTGTTATCCTTCAACATCACGTTTTCACTCGTTATTTTGATGGTTGGCATGTATATTCGCAAGCCGCTGGAGTTGTCATCTTTTCCGTCTCTGCTGCTGATTACCACCCTGTTTCGACTTTCCCTGAATGTGGCGTCCACCCGTATGATCCTGCTGCATGGCAACGAAGGTGTGGATGCCGCCGGAAAGGTCATCATGGCCTTCGGCAATTTTGTGGTGGGGGGCAATTATATCGTTGGCGTGATTGTTTTTTTGATTCTGGTGGTCATCAATTTCATGGTCATCACCAAAGGGGCCGGGCGTATCGCCGAAGTGGCCGCCCGTTTTACCCTGGACGCCATGCCGGGCAAACAGATGAGCATTGACGCGGATCTGAATGCCGGACTCATCAATGACCAGGAAGCGAAGGCGAGGCGCCGCCAGGTCGCTCAGGAAGCCGAATATTACGGAGCGATGGATGGCGCCAACAAGTTTGTGCGAGGGGATGCGATCGCTGGTATCATCATCAACCTGATCAATATTATCGCTGGTCTGTGTATTGGGGTTTTTTATCACGGCATGAATTTTTCGGATGCGGCTCAGTCCTATACGCTGCTGACGGTGGGCGATGGACTGGTCAGTCAGATGCCGGCCCTGATCATCTCCACGGCCGCCGGTATCATCGTAAGCCGGGCCGGATCCGAATCCAGTATGGGCAAGGACGTTTCGTCCCAGATATTCGCACAGCCCCGCGCCATTGCCATTGCCGCGGTCGTTCTCTTTTTGTTTGCCATGATTCCGGGCCTTCCTACCATTCCTTTTTTGGTGCTGTCCATCCTGGCCGGATCGGTGGCCTATATTCTGACCAAAACCGGAGGAACGGGTGTTTCTGGTGTTCCTCAGGTTCAAGGGCAGGCGGCTGGAGGGGGCGCGGTGGCGGCCGGCGCCGCGTCTTCAGATAGTGTCAAATTGATGGCGCCGCTGGACATTTTGGCGCTCGAAGTGGGCTATGGGTTGATTCCCCTGGTGGATGCCGGACAGAATGGCGAGCTTCTGGAGCGCATTAAATCGGTTCGCCGGCAAATCGCTCAGGAAATTGGCATTTTGGTACCGTCTGTGCATATACAGGATAACATGCAACTGAAACCGGGTGAATATTGCATCAACCTGAAAGGCAACGAAGTGGCCAGAGGCGATCTGATGCTCAATCATTATCTGGCGCTCAATCCTGCCGCCACTCAGGAAAAGATTGACGGCATTCCCACCAAGGAGCCGACCTTCGGGCTGCCAGCGTATTGGATACGGGAACAGGATAAGGAAAAAATCATGAGTCAGGGGTTTACCGTGGTGGATCTGGCGACCGTTCTTACCACCCACCTGACCGACATTATCAAGAAACATGCCCACGAGTATCTGGGACGTCAGGAAGTGCAGCAGCTTTTAGACACGCTCAAAGAAACCTATCCCCGTGTGGTGGACGAGCTGGTGCCCAACCTGCTGCCGCTGGGAACGGTCGTCAAGGTGCTCCAGAACCTCCTGGTCGAACAGATACCGATTCGGGATCTGCTGACCATCCTGGAAACACTGGCGGACTGGGCGCCCGCTGCCAAAGACCCTGACACCCTTACGGAATACGTTCGCCACAGCCTGGCGCGCACCATTACCCGGCTGTATGCGTCTCCGGATGGCGCCCTGTATGTGATGAGCCTGGATCACCAGATCGAAACCCTGATATTCCAGTCTCTGCAGCAAACCGCGCAGGGCAGTTATCTGTCCATCGAACCGGATGTGTCTCAGAAGATCGTTCGGCAGATCGCACGGGGACTGGACAAGTTTACATCCCAGAGTCTTCAGCCGGTGTTGTTGTGTTCGACGCAGATCCGGTCGCAGTTTCACAAGCTGGTGGACCGGTTCATTCCGAGCCTGGTGGTGTTGTCGTACAACGATGTTTTATCCAATATTCGAATTCAATCCTTGGGAATAGTGAGACTGACAGATGCAGATTAAACGATTTGAAGCACCCAACATGACAGAAGCATTGAGACAGATAAAGAAAGAATTTGGGCCGGATGCCGTCATCCTGTCCGCTCGATGTCTCAGCCCGGAAAAAAATCTGTTCGGTGTCAAAAAACCGGCATATATCGAGGTGACAGCGGCCACTGACAAGCCACTGGCCGCGCCGGTTCTCACCGATTCCGGGGATATCCCTAAAACCATCAAAGGCCAGAGAGTGTCTGTGCGTATCGAAGATGAACCTGTGGGCAAAAAAACGCTGATGGACGCGATTCAGGGCGGTCTGAAATCTCTGTCCATCCGGAAAACGTCGCCGAAAGAGACCTGCACCATCGAAAACGCCGCCATTCAGATGTTTAAAAATCATATGGGGCTTCAGGGAGTGGAAGATTTTTTTATCCTGGAAATGATGGATTTACTCGTCCATGGTGCTACGCCTGACATGTCCTGGGGCAGCGATGCCTTTAACACGCGGCTGCTGAAGGTCTTTACCGACATGGGGGTTTCCGTGACGGATACCACGCATGTTTCCGGCGCTGCCGGGCCGAAGGTTCATGTATTCACCGGACCTGCCGGAGTGGGCAAAACATCCGCCATCAGTCGTCTGACCGCCATATATACCCATCAATGCAAACAGAAAGTGGCCTGGATTACGCTCGATAACCGGCGGGTAGGCGCTGTCGCGCAGTCCCAGATACTGGGAAAGATATTTGGCGTTCCGGTCGAGTCCGCATCCAGCGGTAAAGAACTCAAGGCATTGCTGAAAAAGTTTGAAACAACAGACCATATTCTGATAGATACACCAGGAGCGGGAATGCGAGATGCCGCGGCGATCGAAGGTCTGTCCGAAATGGTCAAACACGCGGCCGCGCATTGTGTATATCTGGTGGTGAGTGCTGCGACCAAAAACAAGGATCTGGCTCAGATCGTGAAAGCCTACAAGCCGTTGACGATCAACAGCGTTGTTGTCACCAAACTGGATGAAAGCGCTGCATATGGCAATGTTTTCAACCTGATGCTCCGTTCCAAACTTCCGATTGCGTTTTTCACCAGAGGTCAGGCGGTTCATCAAGGCATGGAAAATGCTTCTATGGGAAAGATTCTGGATATGCTGTTATATCCGGATAACGAAAGCGGCGAACCCCGACACAGCCCGCCCGGTAAACTCGCCGATGTCATCCCTTATACCCGAAACGAGGGGCGTCCGCAGCTCCGCAACCATTTTGTGGCCAACGCCAAATCCGTTCATTTTCATCGCCCTGACTGCACATGGGCCAAACGGATCAAACCCGAAAACCGGATCGTGTTCGAAACCGTCGAAGAAGCGACATCCCGGAAATATTCTCCATGCAAGACCTGTTGCAGTCAGATTTTCAAGTCAGAATATCTTGAAAATTCCGATGGTTCTCAGGTTGGGAGTCAACATGCTTATGGGGCGAGGTAGGGTATGTATATGACAGCTATCAAAAGTTCCACCGCTAAAGTCATCAATCTGAAACAGAAACTGGCAGCCAAAAAGGGTATGGTGGCATCTGAGCCGCGCAAGGATTCTCATACGCGGGTCATTGCCATTACCAGCGGCAAAGGGGGGGTTGGCAAAACCAACATCGTTGCCAACCTTGGCATCGCATTGTCGCAACTGGGGAAAAAAATTCTGATATTCGACGCGGATATGGGGTTGGGAAATCTGGATATCCTGCTTGGGCTTACCCCCAAATACAATTTCTCTCATGTGATTTTAGGAGAGAAAACCGTTTCTGATATCGTGATTGATGGGCCGGGTCAAATCAAGATTCTTCCAGCATCTTCGGGGATTCAGGAAATGGCCAATTTGTCCAAGTCCATGACCGCGCATCTTCTCGGAGAATTAGACGCCATCATTGATACCATTGATATCCTGCTGATTGATACGGCTGCGGGAATTTCTTCCAATGTCATGTATTTCAACGCCATTGCGCAGGAAGTCCTGGTGGTGGTGTCGCCGGAGCCAACATCCATTACCGACGCCTATGCGCTGATGAAGGTGCTGTCAATTCGCTATGGTGTCAAACAGTTCAAGTTGCTGGTCAATATGGTGACCGATATTCAGGAAGCCTATGAGGTTCATCGGCAGTTGAAACTGGTTTCCGAAAAATTTCTCGATATCACCATTGATTATTTCGGTCATGTTTATAGCGACGAAAATATCTCCCGCGGGGTTCGGCAGCAAAAAGCCGTATGTGATCTCTATCCTGATTCACAGGCCAGCCGGTGTTTCAATTCTCTGGCGGTGAAATTGTGTCAGTCCCAGGCGCCCATCCCCCCTTCCAAAGAAGCACCGCTGTTCTGGAAGGAACTGATTCTCAGAAAGCTGGATTTTCCCACGACGTGACGGATAGGGATGTGCTGCGTTTTCCTCAAGCGCCATCCAGTGGGGGTTAAAAGTGCAATTTTGACGGCTTCGTAAAAAGTCCGGATGCTGCGTTGCGCTGCATCCTTCGTCGTTGCAGCGTACCTAAAAGTACGCTTCACTCCTCAGGATTTGCGCGCCTTGCCTGCGAACTTTTTACAAAGCCGTCCCCCAAATCGACTTTTTACGAGGACATCAATTTTGACACTCTCGTAAAAAGTCAAATTACTGAAAGATTAGATATCTCTATGAATCTGTCTGCAGCATGGATGATGCAAAATGTCTGTAAAAACGATAACGATATCGCCACGCGCAACCGTTTGATTGCGGAACATCTTCCGCTGGTAAAGCGTATCGTTCACCGGATAGCCGTGCATTTGCCATCGCATGTGGACATAAACGATCTGATTCAGACGGGCATCGTCGGGCTTATTCAGTCCATAGACCGTTATGACCCGATGCGGGACAATTCTCTGGCGACCTATGCGGCTTTTCGGATCCGAGGATCGGTGTTGTGTGAATTGCGGTCCCGGGATGTGCTGTCCCGGGGTAACCGGAAAAAAGTGCGCGATATGCAGAAAGCCTGCGCCCGGCTGGAGCAGAAGCTTGGGCGGGATGCCGAGGATTGGGAAGTTGCCGCTGAACTGAAAATGACGGCGCAGGAATTTGAAGACGTCCGTCGAATGGCGGGCCTGTCCCTGGTCAGCCTGGACGATGTGGATCCGACATCCGGCAATGATCGGGAAAATCTGCTCCGACAGCTTGTCAATGACGATGAGCAGGATGTCCAGACCCTGACGCGGATCAAGGAAATCAGAGCGGCGCTGACATCCGCGATTGATACGCTGCCGGAAAAAGAAAAAATGGTCATTTCCCTCTATTACGGCGATGAACTCACATTGAAAGAAGTCGGTGCGGTTCTTGGTGTTTCAGAATCCAGAATTTCGCAGATTCACTCCAGCGCGGTGACGCGTCTGCGCAAAAAACTGGTTAAAAGCGGCGTTGTGGATGCCTGAAATCCCCTCGCTTCGCGTAACGTCAAATTCTTTTCGCCATCCGTCAATATTATGACAACAGACGCCCTGCAATGTTTTTCCTGATTCCCCCCTTGTTTTCCTGCTTTTTCTCATCCTGTCCTCTTGATGGTTCATGACGATATCCCCTGGTGTAGCGATCAAGTCACAGATAATGGCATAATTGTTGCTTTATACAATTTTCAAATACATCGCCTGCGCGGTTGTAATGACAGGCGTGTTCATTATGATGACAATATTTCATATTCTGAACCAGAAAAAAGGAAATCCGCGATGACAATGACAACGCTCACCAATTTCGAAATTTTTCTCGACGCTGTCGGGGTTGGGTGCTGTGCCGTGACAGTGCTGTATCTGATCATTCTCAGACGTCGCGACCGCCGTGCTGCCATCGAACGTTCATCGGAAATCTGCGGCGTCTTCTCGAGGGGGTCTGAAGATTCGGTTGCAGAAACCCCATTCAACGCCGTGCTGGCTTCCATCAACGGCGAAGTGCAAACACCATGTGGATTAAACCGCGGCGCCGATCCCTACGATGAGGTTCGCCGGTTGCTCGATTTGGGAATGGGAATACCGCAGATCGCGACGAAGGTGAAAATCCCCCTGTGTGAAATCGAACTGGTGGCCGGGTTGCATCAGATGCACAATGGCCATGAAATCGCGATAACGGACAATGTGAAATCGCGTGTGATGGTGGCGTAATCCTTGCTTCTATCCCGTATGGGTAAAGGGAAGATTTATGTATTCGGAAGTCATTACATCCATGAATGAATATAAGGTAATGCCATGAGCGCTGAAATCGGAAGTACAGTGGCCGGCGCCCTGACGCAGGAAATGCGACTGGATGTTCTGGCCAACAACATCGCCAATGTCAACACCGCAGGATTCAAGGAAGACCGGGTCTTTCAGCTTCCGCAGACATCCGAATCGGTGTGGAAGAACACGCCGGCGCAACAGAACATCTCCTTGGACAACCTGTCCAGCCTGCCGGTCAGTACGTTTACCAATTTCGATCAGGGATCTCTGAAAGAAACGGGCAATACGCTGGATATGGCGCTGGACGGGGATGGCTTCTTTGCCGTTCAGACGCCTGGGGGAGTCCGATATACCCGCAGAGGAAGTTTCGCATTGAGCCAGAATGGGGTTTTGGTTACCCAGGAAGGGTATCCGGTTCTGGGGAAAAATCGGGGTGAAATCCAGATCAATGGTCGAAATGTCGTTGTGGATTCGAGCGGTGCGGTCTTTGTTGATAATGCCAGTGTGGATTCTCTGGACATTGTCGGCTTTTCCAACAAGAACACTCTGATGAAGGTCGGCGACTCGCTGTACAGTCCTCAGGATCCAAACGATCAGGGTACTCCGACAACGACGGCGCAGGTACACCAGGGGTTCATAGAATCTTCCAATGTGGATTCCATCAAAGCCATGACCGAAATGATAGACGTGCTTCGGGGCTATGAATCCTATCAAAAAGTGATTCAGTCCATGAACGAGACCACTTCCAAAACCGTCAATGACGTAGGAAAAATGTCCTGACAGGGGAATCCCCTGAGAACGATTATCTCCCCATCATAGACAATTGAACGATGGGTACACATACAGGAGGCCATTATGTCGAGGGCTTTATCCATAGCCGCATCCGGGATGCAGGCGCAATCACTCAATATTGATGTCATCGCCAACAACCTGGCCAATGTCAGCACGCCGGGTTTCAAACGAAGCCGTGCGGATTTCCAGGATTTGTTGTATGAGACCATTCGCCCGGCAGGCACCTCGTCGGCCAACGGCAATCAGGTGCCAACCGGTATCCAGCTTGGCGAGGGGACGCGGCCGGTCGCCACCCAGAAAATTTTCATTCAGGGAAGTTATCAGCACACCGACAACCAACTGGATCTGGCCATCGAGGGAGATGGGTTCTTTCAGATCATGCAGCCCAGCGGTCAGGTGGCTTATTCCCGTTCCGGCGCCTTCAAGCTGGACAGCAATGGCAATATCGTGAATTCGGATGGTTATCCTCTGGAGCCGCCCATTACCATTCCCAACAACAGCGTTTCCGTAACGATCGGAGCGGATGGTACGGTATCCGTGCTTCAGGCGGGTAATGTCCAGCCCAATCAAATCGGCACCATCAATCTGGCTAAATTCATCAATCCCGCCGGGTTGAGCAGCATTGGACGCAACCTGTATCAACAGACAGCCGCGTCCGGAACCGTCACGACCGGTCAGGCGGGCCTGAACGGCATGGGGACTATTTCCCAGGGAAATCTCGAAATGTCCAATGTCAGTGTTGTGGATGAAATGGTCAATATGATCACCGCGCAACGCGCCTATGAAATCAACAGCAAGGCCATCCAGACTTCGGATGAAATGCAGCAGATGGCCAACAATCTGAAACGGTAACGCCGGCGGATTGCGGACGCGGAAAAGCGGACCAACAAAAAAGCGGAAAAGGATCCAAGAACGATGCAGACATATCGAAAAATATCACAAAAACGTGTCGGCGTCATCCTGGCGGGAAAATGGTTCCGGATGGCGATCGGAACGGTGTTGATGGTTCTACTGCTTGCCGGTGGATGGGCGGATGCGGCGGACACGGGCATGGTCTCGATAACGGTTCGCGCCAGTTCGGATATTCGAGGAGCGGATGTTCGCCTTGGCGGTATCGCCGACATTTACAGCAGCGATCCGGTTCTGAATCAGAAACTTCATGATTTGGTGATCGCTACGGCGCCGCTTCCAGGGCAATCGCGTACCATTGACGATCAGTATATCCGGCTGAGGTTGCAGCAAAGCAATATCAATCTGGCTCAGATAAAACTCGATATGCCGCCAACCATCAGCATTACACGAAAATCCATCGAAATTGACCGTGCGATGATCGAACGGATCGTGACGGATTATCTGAACAAAAAGCTTACATGGGAAAAAGATCGGACAAAAATCAAAATCGTCAATGTCAGCGACAGTCTGACGCTTCCAGATAAACCTTATACCTACAAGGTCGTTCAGCCGAGCAATCAGACCGGACTCATCGGCATGATACCGCTTTCCATCATCTTCGATGTCGAAGGAGAGCCATCCCGTAAAGTGTGGGCGACCGTCAAAATTTCCGTATCTACGGATGTCGTGGTCGTTCAGAACCCTATCGCCAGAAACCAGATGATTTCCGCAAACGACCTGGAGGCGACCCATATGGACATGGCCGAGGTTCCGACGGGTTATATCACCCAGATACAGGATGCCATCGGAAAACGTGCGATGCGCCCCATCAACCCCGGAGAAATTCTCAGAACCGACATCATCGAACGACCGCCGATCGTCAAATACAATGATATGGTTTCCATCGTGGCGGAAACAGGCTGCCTGAGAATTACGACGCTGGGAAAAGCGGAAGAAAACGGGCGCAGCGGAGATCGGATCAAGGTGATGAATGTGGATTCCAAAAAAGAAATATATGCTCGTGTCGTGGATTCCAAAACTGTCCGGGTGGATTTCTGATTTTTCCGGACGTCCCGTCGAAGGGAAGGTGGGGTATGAACAAAACAGGCAATAAATGGAGTTTGTGGATTCAACGGGGGTATCTGTCCATATTGGTGGCGATCATGGCGTGGGGGTGCGCGGCGCCGATGAAACAGGCGCAGCAGCCGATGCTGTCCCAGCCGATATATGCCGCGGTTCAGCCGCTGCCGCCGCCTACCGATGGCTCGTTGTGGCAGGAAAACGGCGGCATGAACGACCTGTTCGCGGCATCGAAGGCCCGTCGGGTTGGTGACATCGTTACCGTGCAGATCGTAGAATCCTCGAAAGCGTCCAATTCGGCGTCCACCAATACCGGACGGGATTCTTCCGTTTCCATGGGGCTTACCAATTTTCTGGGGCTGGAAAATTCAATTTCCAGCACATCGTCATTCAACCCGTTTTCCAAAATTGCAGGAGCAACGGCCAACAAATTCGCCGGTACGGGCGCGACGAGTCGCAGCGGCGATTTGAACGCCTATATCACCACAAGGGTCGTGAATGTTCTCTCCAATGGAAATCTTGCGATTTCCGGAACCCGGGAAGTCATTGTCAATAACGAAAAGCAGGTCATTGTGTTGAGCGGCGTCGTTCGGCCTGCGGACATTGATTCGAGCAACACCATTCAGTCCACGTATATTTCGGAGGCCAGAATCGCCTACAGTGGTTCCGGCACCATTGATACCAGTCAGCGTAGGGGATGGCTGGCGAACATTCTGGACAAGATATCTCCGTTTTAGTGAAAAGAGGGAAAATGTCATGAACCAGAACACAGCAATTTCTCAGAATGGCGGCCGGCGACGATTATCCCTGATAACCGTGAGTTGTCTGATGCTGATTTTCAGCATGACCACCAGCGTGCTGGCGGTTAGAATCAAGGATATCGTCGAAATTCAGGGCGTCCGAGACAACCAGCTCATTGGCTACGGTCTGGTGGTGGGGCTAAAGGGTAGTGGTGACGGTAACCAGTCGCTGTTCACGCTTCAGTCCATTGCCAGTATGCTGGAAAAGATGGGCATGACAGTAAATCCGGCGAAATTTCAGGTCAAGAACGTGGCGGCCGTCATGGTGACGGCCGATATGCCGCCATTCGCCAGACCTGGCACCCGCATTGACGTAACCGCCAGTTCCATGGGCGATGCGTCGAGTCTTCAGGGCGGCACTCTCCTGTTTACCCCGCTCAAGGGCGCGGATGGGCAGGTCTATGCAGTCGCCCAGGGATCGGTTGTCACCGGCGGGTTCGCCGCTTCAGGCGCGGGGGCCAGCGTACAGAAAAATTTCCCGACCGCAGGCCGGGTTGTCAGTGGCGGGCTGATCGAAAAAGATGTACCATCATCGTTTGGAAAGAAAGATCGGCTGGCGTTGACATTGAACCATCCGGATTTTACCACTGCCAGTCGTGTTGCGGAGTCCATCAACACGGCGTTTTCCTCCCGTATCGCCACGACTTCTGATTCCGGAACGATCGAGATCAATATTCCTTCTCAATATACGGATGACAAGGTAGGGTTTGTGGCCAGTATCGAGAACCTGGGAGTGACGCCGGATATTGTGTCCAAGGTGGTTGTGAATGAACGCACCGGAACGGTGGTGATCGGTGAAAATGTCCGGATTTCCACGGTTGCCATTGCGCATGGAAATCTGAGTATCCAGATCAAGGAAAACCCCAATGTATCGCAGCCCATGCCCTTTTCGCAGGGACAGACGGTCGTGACGCCAAATACGAGTATGGCCGTCAAAGAAGAAAAAGTGCCGCTTTATCTGATGCCGTCCGGTGCCAGCATCGGGGACATCGTGAGGGCGCTGAATGCCCTGGGCGTTACCCCGCGCGACCTGATCTCCATTTTTCAGGCGCTTCAGGCGGCCGGAGCCTTGCAAGCGCAACTGGAAGTCATGTAATATAGTGGGGTGGTTATGACAATATCGCTGAATACGGCAATGCCTTACGGCTTGAATATAAATACAATTCGCGCCAGTTCTCGAAATGACCAGGCTTCAAAGTTAGATAATTCCTGCAAGAATATCGAAGCTCTGTTTATTCAAAACATGCTGAAGGAAATGCGGGCTACCGTTCCCAAGAGCGGTTTGTTGAGCGGTGGTCATGCGGAGTCGCTATTTACCTCGATGCTCGATGCGGAAATGGCGAAATCTCTGTCCGAGGCGGGGGGGATAGGGCTGGCGTCCATCATCGAGAAACAGATGGATGATCAGAAAAAATCATAACTGTCATATGCCGCGGGGGATGGCGAACCTGGCCGCAAAAAAAACTAAAGTTATGAGAGAAAAGGGCGGATATACTTTACAGGGGTATCCCCCATATTGAATGGAGTGCCGGTTATGGTGAACATCATTGACAGAAACAGCCCGTCGGAAATAAAAGCCTACGCTCCGCCTTCGTCGAAACTTCGGAGTAAGGGGTCGGCATCGTCGAAAACCTCCGCTGCCGATTCTTCTGAAGATCGGGTACTGCTGTCCCCCATGGCCAGAGATATTCAGTCGGCAACGAATCAGCTTCAGGACATTCCCGATGTCCGTAACGACAGGGTGGCGCAGATCAGGCAGCAGATCGCCAGCGGCTCATATCAAGTTGATACGGCGAAAATCGCTCGTAACATCATGAGTGAATCGCTGTATAACGAACTGCTGTAGCATGGCGTATTCGGGGTCGCATTTTTTCCGCCGAGATAGTGAAGCCGCAGGCGTGTCGCCGCTGTGTATCTTCAGGTGTATGCCGTGGGCTGCCACGTTGTCATATAACCAGAACTTATTGAAATTTAAGAGGTAATACAATGGAAACCATGCTGAAAGAACTTATCGCCGTACTGGAAAGCCAGACGAAACTCTATCGGACATTATTGGAGATACTGCACAGGGAAAAGAAAGTGCTGGTTTCCGCGGACATTCGTGATGTCAACGCGGTGCGCCAGGAAAAAGACGCCATACTGTCTCGTGTTCACGATATGGACAATGTCCGCAACGACATCATACGACGGATTTCAGAACAGTTGGGATGCCCCCCCCAGGGGCTGACCATCACCCAATTGGCGCAGCGCGTGGAAGCGCCATTTTCGCTCAGCCTCATTCAATGCGCCACCGACATTTTCGCGCTGATAGAAGACATCCGTAATGCGAACGATATCAACAAATCGCTCATAACCCATTCACTGCAACTGATTCGTTCATCAATTCACATGCTGGTGCAGGCCATAACCCCATCACCGGTTTACTTTCGCAGCGGCAGAATGTATCAGGAGGAATTGTGCGGGGCAATGGTTTCCAGTAACGTATAGAAAGTCATGACTGAGAAAGCCGATCAGATTATTTCTGGCCAGAGGATAGACTCGGCTAAGCATTATCCGATATGCTCTATGGTATAAGGTACAGACCTTGATTGCTCATCTCCGAGCAGTTCTGTTCCTAATGTCGTTATTTTAATATGCTATAAGACCATTCAGAAAACTTTCAAGAGGGGATATCATGAAAAATTTGCTCATACCATTGTTCGTGATGGTCTGTGTTGCAAGTTGCACTTCGCCGCCGATGTACATCGTTGATGATTTTCACGGTAAAAAAATCGTCCGGTGTGACAGCGATGCACTGTGTCTTCGAGGAAAATATAGTGTTGCATGGGATTACTCGTGTCAATCGGATTATTATAGCTATAATAGTTGTGGCCCTTATTATACTTGCAATTCATGGAATAATAACTGTAATTCTGATTGCAAGCATTGTAATCCGTGGTACAGCAACTGCAGTTCATTTTGTAGATATTGCAATTCATATCGCAACACTTATGGTAATAGTAACTCGCATTATTATAACCGATATTCAGGTGGTTATCCAGTTTCTTACAGAAATAAAGAATATACTTACGAGAATGATCCCAATGGGTATGCTGTAACGCTTCCAGAAGGTGGTAACATTTCTATACCATGAGATAAAAAGGAGAATCCGGTGAATAAAACGCTGAAACTTTCGTTGATTGTATTGGAATCTCTATCTGGATTCGGCATGTTGTTTTTTGCCGGTTGTTCAGATATGGTATATATCAATCCAAATGAAAGATATGTCATAAATGAGCAATTGAGGATTCCCAGAACCCGATCTACTGCTGGAAAGTTCAATGCACAAATTATTTTTATAGCAGATCAGATTGAACGAAATGTTGACAGGGAAAGTCTCGAAAATACTTTTATTGTCACGAGTTTTTCAAATTTGAACAGACTCTCGGAGACAACTCCATTTGGAAGACTTGTGGCTGAAAATCTCATCCATGAATTGCAGGTGCGTAAATGGAAAATTTTTGAAGTGAGGCTGACTAAAGATATAATTATCAATGAAAAAGGTGAATTTACCTTGATGGGCGACA
>JAJYBO010000271.1 GCA_021778975.1 Deltaproteobacteria bacterium | reverse complement strand
GAAACTGGGAGAGGTTCAGACATCCGAGATGATCGAGATTCAGCTTGTGAACGCCATCGCCCCGTTTGTTCTGTGCAACCGGCTGGCGCCCATGATGAAGCGGGACTGCACCGGCCAGAAACATGTAGTGAACGTTACGGCGATGGAGGGGAAATTCTTGCGCTTCAAGACCACGGGGCGTCATCCGCACACCAACATGGCCAAGGCGGCGCTCAACATGCTGACCCACACATCCGCCGACGATCTGGCCCGACACGGCATTTTCATGAATGCGGTGGATACTGGCTGGGTGACGGATGAAGACCCGGCAGTGCTGGCCTCCAGAAAGCAGGAACTTCACGATTTTCAGCCGCCGCTGGATATTGTGGATGGCGCCGCGCGGGTATGCGACCCGTTTTTCAATGGCATTCTGACCGGCAGTCACTGGTGCGGCAAATTTCTGAAAGATTACTTTCCCATTGACTGGTGACAGCGTACGGCTCGTACAACGACAAAGCCGCCCTTTCCGTGTCCGTTTTCAATATGCGGGATATCGGGTTGATCGGGAAACAATGTCTGCCGATAGGCAAATCCGGAAAACCCAGCGTCGGTCAAGCAGTACTCCAGATCGGAAGCGGCATAAAATGTGGCTGTCTTGAAAAACCTGCTCTGGATTTTGGTTTTCTCATACTGTTGTCCCAGTTCACTGTTCCGGTCAATGAAGGCGATAATCAGAACACTCTGCTTTTTGAGAATACGCCGCGCCTCACGAAACGCCAGCGAAACGTCATCCAAAAAGCAGACAACCGTTATCATCAGCACGAAATCGAATACGCCGGCTGCGAAGGGAAGGGCTTCTGCCGCCGCTTTGACAACCGCGATCCCCCGGCGTTTCGCCACTTCCGCCATCTTCGAAGAAGGTTCGACCCCGATGGAAATACCCAGCGGCGCGGCGAACCGGCCAGTTCCGACACCAATCTCCACGCCGGTTCCGATCGAAGGCATACTACCCCGGACAGCCTCCAGTTCAACCTGATAGAGCGCCTGATTTTTGTCGAACCAGTTGTCATACGCGGCGGCATATGTCTCAAAAACGTCTGTTTGCAAGGTTGATGTTCTCATAAAAAGTCAAATTTCAGATCAATGCCCTTCCTCAAAAATACGAATCAAACTGAATGGTGTACGCTTTCAATCCGCCGACGGATGACAGGATCTTTTCAATTCGCTCACGAATCAGCGATTGCTGATCTTCCGGCGCTTTGAATGTGATCTTGACACGACCGTCTTTGGAAACGACATCGGCGTGGGGAAAGTCGAACAGTTTCCAGATGATCGTGGCGGTCAGGGCCATATCCGCGAGGGCGGCCCTGGAGGTGTCCGTTTCCTGAAAGCACGGAAGGCGGACGGTGTTCGCAATGATATCCACCGCCGCGTCTTCGGAAATCTGATCCACCCGGAGGATCAGGTTGTAAGCCTCTGGATCGGCCAGATCAACGCCGTAAAGATACAGCGCCCATTTACGCCGTTCCTCGTCATCTTTTTTCAGGACATAGCGCGCTTTTTCTTCAGAAATGTTTTCTCTGGCCATTTCACGGGTCACACGGGTCTCGATGTCAGAAAGGATACGGACTTTGAGGACATGTGAAATACTTGCCGCGAAATAATGGCCGACCAATCCATGATACACCACATTACCAGCAAGAAAACGGTCGAGAATGGCCGAGCGGATCGCCGCAACGAACCGTTCTTTGCCATGATGAAAACGGCTCAGAACGGAATATGTGGCATTGAGATCACGGATCAGTTTGATTTCCGGCAGATGGAAGTCATCGAGGTTTTCGATGATCTCATCCCGGGATACACACGTATAATTCAATTTATCGGCCAGTTTTTCGGCAATGGATTTGCCGTGGAAATAACTGCCTCTGGAAACGGTGACAATCGGCATCGGAACCTCCTTTCGGGTGTATGACCGGCGAGACGGCCGTCTCTGATAACGCGGGGATATGAAAAGAGCGTACTGGAGCAACAGTATCTCCGGTATTCGTTTTCTTCATCACCATCCACGAGTACATCGTACCCGTTGTTTTGAAAATGTCAAGTTTGACGGCTTCGTAAAAAGTCCGGATGCTGCGTTGCGCCGCATCCTTGTTGACAAGTGATCTTGAAATATCATACACACATTATCTCAAGATTGACGACTTCGTAAAAAGTCCGGATGCTGCGTTGCGCTGCATCCTTCGTCGTTGAGGCGTACCATAAGTACGCCTCACTCCTCATGATTTGCGCGCCTTGCCTGCGGCCTTTTTACAAAGCCGTCTGAAATTTGACTTTTTACGAGAGCATCAAGATTGGCTGATTTCATGCTGAAAACCACCTGACAGCATTCATAGAGGGATTCCCCTGAAGGAGGTGCTATGACAGAAGACCAGATTTCCCCGGAACTCCAAACTCATCTGTATATCCGTATGGTGCGGATACGCAAGTTCGAAGAAAAAATCGCCGAGCTTTGTCAGGAATCTGACCGAATGCCGGGGATGCAGATTCTGGCCAACGGCCAGGAAGCGGTCGCCGCAGGCGTTGTATCTGCTCTGAAGCCGGAGGATGTCATTGTCAGCAACCATCGCAGTCACGGTCATTTGCTGGCCAGGGGCGCGGATACAAATGCCCTGATGGCGGAAATCATGGCCAGGGCGACCGGTGTCAACGGCGGCAAGGCTGGAACCCTGCACCTGTCCGTTCCGGAGGTGAATGCCCTGATGACATCCACGGTTGTCGGCGCCGGGTCACCGATAGCCGCCGGTGTGGCCTTCGCCCAGCAGTATCGGCGTGACAGCGGTGTCACTGTGGTGATGTTCGGTGACGGCGCAGCCGCAGAGGGAAGCGTCCACGAAGCCATGAATTTAGCGGGTGTCTGGAAGTTGCCGCTTTTGTTTGTCTGTGAAAACAATTGCTGGGCCGGCGCTCAACGGCATGAAGCGCATTGCGCGACCCGGCATATTTTCAAACGCGCCGGTGGATACGATATGCCGGGTCAGAGCGTGGACGGCAACGATGTGGAAGCGGTTTACCGTCTCACTGTTGAACTGCTGGCGCATTGCCGTTCGGGCAAAGGGCCTGCCTTCATGGAAGCCGAGACATACCGGATGCGCGGCCACGGTGAACACGACCGGCAGCATTATGTGGATCCTGCGGAACTGGCGATGTGGGCGGCAAAATGCCCCCTCTGCCGTTATCGCCAGAGGCTTCTGGATGAGGGTATTCTCGATGAAGCCCGAATTCTGGCGATAGAACGGAATGCCGGGCAACAGGTGGCCGCCGCTGTAGCGTTTGCCGACGCCAGTCCGTATCCTGGCGCCGAAACGTTTCTGACCGACGTATTCGTCAATCCTCCCGCTGTCTGAAAGGAGATGCGCCATGAGTCAAAAAACACTTGGACAGGCCCTGAACGAAGCCATCACGATCGCCATGGAAAGTGACGATACCGTATTTATCGCCGGAGAAGGCGTCGGAACCTCTATCCACCAGGATCCCAACATGCCGACTTGCGGTCTTCTGGAAAAATTTGGTTCCCGGCGGGTGAAGGACACCCCGGTCAGC
>JAJYBO010000042.1 GCA_021778975.1 Deltaproteobacteria bacterium | reverse complement strand
TTACGGCGCCGCCATACATCATATATACATTCCACCGGAAACATGAATGACCTGCCCGGTGATATAATTGGCCTGACGAGAGGCCAGAAACAGAATGACCGCGGTGATATCCTCCGGCTGCCCCAGACGCCCCAGAGGAATCTGTTGCAACATGGATTCTTTGACTTTTTCCGAAAGCGCTTCCGTCATATCTGTAACGATATACCCGGGAGCAACGGCATTGACCGTAATGTTCCGCGACGCCAGCTCTCTGGCCACAGATTTGGTGAACCCGATCATCCCGGCTTTGGAAGCCGCATAATTGGATTGCCCCGCATTGCCGACCACCCCCACGACCGATGAAATATTGATGATACGGCCAGAATGCTGCTTTATCATGGGTTTCGCGACAGCCCGTGTACACAGAAACATGCCCTTGAGATTTACATCCATGACCGCATCCCAATCCGCGGTTTTGGTGCGCACCAAAAGCCCGTCTCGTGTAATCCCGGCGTTGTTGACAAGCACATCCACCCGCCCGGTTTCAGACACTATCTTCTGAAAGAAATCGGCCACCGCGGTTTCGGAAGCAATGTCCGCGCAAATACCCGTGGCCCGCCCCCCAGCCTCCTGAACGAGGCGCTCTGTTTCGGCGGCGGCCGCATGGTTGGAGGCATAGTTGAAATAAACGGTCGTATCGGGATCGGCAAACGCGGTGCAGATGGATTTTCCGATGCCACGAGACCCTCCGGTGACAACGACGGTACGTTTTTCAGTTGCAGACATGACCACCATATTCTCTTTCTGTTATTGTGACATTCTCAGGAAACCTGAAATACGACACTGGCCAGATCATCCATATCCTGAAGCGTTCCGGCGGAGGCCTCCACCATTTGCCCATACGAGAGGGATTCCATGATATCCATAAATTGGCGGAATGACAGAGCGCCGGTTTCAACCAAGATTTTCTGTATATTTTGATAGACGCACTGAACGGTCTCGGCTGCAAATATGCGGGCGGACAGCAGGGTTTTACGGCTGGTGACATCATCGGCGGCCGGCGCGATAGCAGCGGCTTTCCGTCCCAGGCTGGCGCCAACTTCGACGTATGTCATCATGTCCGCCAGCTTGAACATAACATGCTGATTTTTGGTCAGACGATGTTCATGAGCCGTCAGAATCGCGGCATTGACGGCTCTGGCGGCAAACGCATACTGACGGCATCCGGACAGGGGGACATCCTGAGACAACCGCTCCATATCTTCGGCGATGGACTGATAAAAAGCCCCTTTCGATTTCCAGGTTTTTTTCCAGCGAAACATGCTGACGATATTTTGAAGAATTTCACTGGTGCCTTCATAGATACAGGTGATTTTGACATCCCGTTTGATTTTTTCGACGCCAAACTCGACGATGTACCCATAACCGCCCAGTGCCTGCATCGCATCATTGGCTGCTGCATTGGCGGTTTCGGACGCAAACAGCTTGGCGATGGCGCCTTCGACCTGCATATCCGTTTCTCCGGCGTCAATGCGCAGGGCGATTTCATCCAGATAACTGGCGGCGGCTTCAAAATGGACAACATGGGGCAAAATGAGTTTATGCGTATAGCCCTGCTTTTCACAAAGCGGAGACCCAAACTGAATTCGGTCCCTGGCATATGGAATGGCGATTGCCAGCGCGGCTTCGCCAGCGCCCAGCGCCATGGAGGCCACCATTAAACGGGTGTATCCAAACACCATGTTGGCCTGTTTGAGACCCTGGCCCGGAACACCGCCAATCAGATTTTCAACTGGCGCAAAAACATCGGTAAATGTCAGTGGTGATGTGTTGGAAGCCCGGATACCGTGCTTTTCCTCACCCTTTCCCTGAACAAACCCGGGTGTCCCTTTTTCGACGACAAAAAAAGAAGGCCCTTCCGGCGTAATGGCCAGCAGCGTAATGAAATCGGCATAGCCGCCTGTGGATATAAACTGTTTGGAACCGTTGATGCGGTATCCCTGAACGCTGCCGGATGTGTCGAAAACGGGATCCGCCTTTGTTTTCAGGGCAGCCAGATTGCTGCCCGCTCCAGGTTCCGTAACGGCGTAGGCCACAAGGGCATTACCTTCGGCGATGGCGCCCAACCATTTCTCTTTCTGCGCTTCCGTACCGCCAACGATCAACGGGTCCGCGCCCAGTTGGATGGCGAAAAAAGCCGTGGCAACCCCCAGACAGATGCCGGCAACCGCCCGGGTCAGCGCGCAACAATCTCTCGCGCCGCCCCCCATGCCACCGTAAGCCTCCGGAATGAACAGGAGCTGAAGACCAATATCGGCGCCCAGCATGGTGCGAATGATATCTTCGGGAAAACGTTCATCCCGGTCAAATTCCTGGATGGACCTGGGGGGTAACAACCGGGTTTTCAGCCTCGCAACCGTATCCAGAATCATTTTCCGGGATTCATCATCCAGTCCCATGAGATTCTGAGTGACATTGTGATCTTGCATCCCGGATCAATCCTTTTCTTCGACGTCAACAACCAGCCGGCCTTTGTATTGACCGCAATTGGGACATATGTGATGAGGGAGTTTGGGTTCGCCGCATTCCGGACATTTGGACAGGGACGGCGCCTCAAGGTTTTGATGAGAGCGTCTCATATCCCGTTTGGATTTGGACGTCTTGTGTTTTGGAACTGCCATAAGTAATCTCCTAACTATCTGTTAATAAATAAAATATCATAAATATCACTATAGCCTCGAAAATGTAGGCATTAGTAATTGAAACTGACGGCTTTGTCAAGCATTTTAATTTCGACTTTTTGCGAGAACATCAAATCTACTCATAGAACGACGGTTGATGCTTTCGTAACGAGTTGATTTTCGAGCGGCTTTGTAAAAAGTTGCGCAAGGCGAGGCGCGCAAATCCCATACGCCGCAACGACGATGGATGCAGCGCTATGCACATGCGGGCTTTTGACGAATCTGTCACTGTTGTTTGTGATGAAAAATTGTGATATGTGCTTTGGAAAGAATTATCGGCGTCAAGCATGGTCGCAAGACAGATGTCATAACTCATACATAAAAAATAAGTTATTATCAATTTAACATACTTAATAAACTAAACAATATTAATTCAAGGCATATAAAAATGAGTACAATTATTACTCGATTTCCTCCCAGCCCTACGGGATATTTGCATGTGGGGGGGGCGAGAACCGCTTTGTTCAACTGGTTCTATGCGCGTCACACCCAGGGGCGCTTTGTTCTGCGAATTGAAGATACCGATACGGTAAGGTCCACTCAGGCGTCGGCGGATGCCATTTTCGATGCGCTCAAATGGTTGGGGGTTGACTGGGATGAAGGCCCTTATTTTCAAACCCAGCGATTTCATATCTATACCGAATATGTCCAGAAACTCATAGATGCAGGACATGCGTATTATTGCACCTGTTCTCCCGAAGAAGTGGAGGCCATGCGCCGGCACGCGATGGCAACCGGTGGCAAACCCAAATATGACGGTACATGCCGCGAAAAAGGGCTTTCCAAATGCGACCATGCGGTGGTGCGTTTTCGCGCGCCCAGAACCGGAACCACTGTCATTCATGATGTGGTCAAGGGCGATATCGTCTTTCAGAACGCGGAGCAGGACGATTTTATCATCCAGCGCAGCGACGGAACGCCAACATACAATTTTGTGGTGGTGGTGGATGACATCTCCATGGGCATCAACACCATCATTCGAGGGGACGATCATGTCAACAACACGCCTCGACAGATCATGATGTACAGGGCGCTGGGCGCCGAGCTTCCGGTATTCGCGCATGTACCGATGGTTCTCGGAAAAGACAAAACCCGCCTGAGCAAGCGGCATGGCGCCATGTCCGTAACGGCATATCGAGACATGGGGTTTTTGCCGGAAGCCATGATCAACTATCTGGTGCGTCTGGGCTGGTCGTATGGAGATCAGGAATTCTTCACGCGAGAAGATTTGATCGAAAAATTTACACTGGAACATATCGGCCGATCGGCCGGCGTGTTCGACATGGATAAGCTTCTGGCGCTAAACGCCGATCATATCAAGGCGACGCCACCGCGGCTTCTGACACCGCATCTCATGCCTTTTTTAAAGGAAAGAGGCTATCCCGCCGAAGAAGGCGACTATCTGGATCAGGTGATCCTGACATTGAATGCCCGCAGCAAAACCCTGATCGAAATGGCGGATCAGGCGCGTTTCTATTATGTGGAAACCGTGGAATACGATCCGGCAGCCGCAGAAAAAAATTTGAAACCAGAGAGTCTTGACCCCTTGCGCCTGCTGATACAGCACCTGGAATCTCTGACAGACTTCACCATCGCCGGCCTTGAAAAAATTTTTTTAACCGTCATGGAAGCAACGGGGTTGAAACTGGGAAAAATCGCTCAACCTGTCCGGGTTGCATTGACCGGCAAAACCGCCAGCCCTGGAATATTTGAAATTATCGAAATTTTGGGAAAAGGCGCGGTCGTCCGCCGGCTGCAACAGGCGGTGGACTATATTGAGACACATGTGGCAAGTTAGCCATGATGATGACTTTTTACAAAATCATCCGAAATTCGACTTTAAAATGTATATGGGGGATTATGATTCGGGTAAAAGATATCATGACAACGGAAGTACTTTCGGTAAGGCCTGAACTGGATATCGTTCAGGCAGCCAGAATCATGCTGGAAAAACGTATCAATGGCCTGCCGGTGGTCAATGGGCAGGGCGGCGTGGTGGGAATTATCTGTCAAAGCGATCTGGTGGCACAGCAAAAGAGTGTTCCCATTCCATCCCTGTTTTCCCTTTTGGATGGATTCATGCCATTGACATCTCTAAAAAAGATTGAAAAAGAAGTCGAAAAGATCGCGGCCATTACCGTAGGCCAGGCGATGTCCCCCAAACCCGTGACCGTATCGCCTGAAACGGCTATTGAAGAAGTGGCGTCACTGATGGTGGACAAGAGTTTTCATACACTTCCGGTGGTAGAAGATGGAAGGCTGGTCGGCGTTGTAGGAAAAGAAGATGTCCTGAGGACCCTGTTGCCCTCCTGACATATGATGATACCGTCGCCTCTCCGGAATTGTTTCACGTGAAACATTCCGGAGAACCGGGGTTATCCGTTCAGATGCTCCGCGATGATTTCAACAGGGTGCCGGATAGGGATATCACAAAAACCGCTCATCTGAAGCGCGCATGTTGGACAATCCGTAACACCGGCGTCAGCAGATGTATGCCTCAGTTTTTGACGCAGATCCGATCCGATACGAAGACTCATCTCCGTATGATCTGCGGACAATCCCCATGTACCTGCCATGCCGCAACAATGAGTGGCCGGATGTTCCATCACGATTTTTTCAAGGTGAGACAACATCCGAAGCGAACTGTCGGGTTCTGGCTGCACCTTCAAATGACATGGCATGTGATAAAAAAAATGCCTTTCACAAGGACTTGTATGAAGCCGCTGAGAGTAATGATGAATCAGACGGCTGACATGAATCAGCTTTTCCTGAACCTTTCGTGTGAAAACCGTATCGCGCAGATATTGCCATTCGTTCAGCAGCATCCGCCCGCAAGAAGAACAGGAAACGACGATATGGTCAACGGTATCCAGCAGGTTTCCCCAGAGCCGATAATTCTGTTCGATTTTATGGATAGCTTCTGGTATCATGGCTTTCGACATCATGGGCAGTCCACAGCAGCATTGGACCGGCGTCAGTACAGTCATATTCATGGATGTCAGCACCGAAAGGAGCGCATGTCCAATGGACGGCCTGAAACTGGCGGCATAACACCCGGTAAAAAAAAGTATCCGGGGGCCGCCACCGCCCATCGTCAGCGGCACCCGGTTATATAAGGGAACATCCACAGGCAATGGCAATTTGTGGCGGGAAGAAACACCGGTCAGTAATGCGCCACATGTTTTTATCCACGGAATTTCCGCCAGCGTTGCCCCCCTTCTGAATATCGGGCGCCACATCTTTCCTGCCGCTTCGGCCTGAACGACGATCTTTTCATGAAAAGATACACCATACCGCATCCGGTATGCACTGCGGGCCTCGATGACCATCTTGGGAATGTTGACACCGGACGGACATTCATGTTGACAGCTTCCGCACTGAATACATAACGACAGAATTTTTTGAAATTCGACAAGATATAAATCCTGCCTGTCAATGGCGCCGGCAAGCAGCATTCGCAGAATATTGGCTTTGGCCTTAGGGGCGGCCGCCTCATCACGGGTAACTTTATATACCGGACACATACGGGTTGCCGTGGTGACAGTCGTACAGCGGGAACATCCATGGCAGATCTCGATGGCGCCCATGAAACCTTCTGGCCACAAAAGCCGTTTTGCAAGAAAATCTACAGGCCGATACCCCGCGCCATATCGAAGATTCTCCTGCATCAGGCGGGAATTGTCCGAAACCAGAATATCCGGATTCATCAGGTTTGAGGGATCCAAAATCGCGCGGACTTCCTGAAACAGGGGATAAATGGTCGGATATTGACGCTGAATGTATGCGCTGCGAAGTCTGCCATCACCATGTTCTCCGGATATGGCGCCGCCAAGCGCCTGAATCATATCGAACACATCGTCGCAAATGGGTTTCAGCAACCGAACATCGTTTGGATCTTTCAGGTTTAGCAATGGACGGGTGTGCAAAAGCCCTTTGGCGATGTGTCCGTACACCACAAAAGAGACATGGTGGCGGTTCAGGATTTCATATATGCCGTGAAAATATGCCGGCAGCCTGTCCGTGGGGATGGCCGCATCTTCAATAAGCGCCAGAATTTTTTTCTCTCCCTTGAGCCGGTACAGAATTGGCACCGCGGCTTTTCGGATCGCCCAGAAATTTTCTTTTTCCTGAGGGGTCACGGCAATATGGAATGTATGCGTGTAGTTTCCGGTGGTCAAAATGCGGCGGATATTCGCTGCCGTATCGGCGCATGTTATGGGATCCTGCGCGTCAAATTCGATGAGAAGAACGTTATCAATGCCATCCGGGATATGGTTCGCGAGTTTTGGCTCCTGTATTTTGGCCATATTCAGGAGGGATCTGTCCATGATTTCGATGCCCGACGGTTTCAGTGGCAATATCTGCTGCACGGCCTGAGCGGCAACAATGATATCGGGGAAAAAAGCAATCACCAGAGCGTCATGAGGCGGCCGGGGAATCAGTCTGAACTTCAACCGTGTGACAACACCCAACGTGCCTTCAGCGCCGGCGAACAGATGGGTCAAATCCAAATGATGATTTTTTACCATGCCCCGCAGGTTATATCCTGTCGTGTTGCAGCGGATGTCCGGGTATGCGGTTTCGATTTTTGTCTGATTTCGGATATACAGATCATAGATGTTCCGAAGGCATTCCGGCAGGTTTTCATAAGGAGTATCGAAACATTCGGAAAGCGTCACCAACAGTCCGTTTGTGAGGACCACCTGAGCATCCAGAATATAATCTGACACATTTCCGTATTTGACGGAATGCGCGCCGCTGGCGTTGGTGCCGTACATACCACCGAATGTGGCATATTCGGCGCTGGAAGGATCCGGGGGGAAAAAAAGTCCTGAGCCGTTCAGCGCGACCTCCAGCTCGCCGCCGCGATATCCCGGTTCGCATTCCATCCACTGGTTTTCAATATCAATATGCAGCAAACGGTTCATGTATTTTGAAAAATCAATGACAATGCCCCCTCCCAGCGCCGCGCCGCACAAACCACTGCCCGCGCCCCGCGGATGGATGGATATCCCGTTGTCCCTGGCAAACCGCACCGTTTGAATAACATCCTCTACAGAGGCCGGATATACCACGGCCGAGGGTCGAACACTGAAGATACTGCCGTCTGTTGACAGCATTCCTGTCCGAATCGGATCCGTATATACCTGTCCTTCGATGATATTTTGAAGATATGATTTCATGTTATGTCCTCATGCTGCGTTGCGCTGCTCCCCCGCTGGGGGAGGGAGGTTAAGGAAAAAGCAATTTGTAACCGCTTGGAGTATAGAATATACCATTCGGAGAAGCCTCCCCCACAGGAGCGCCCCTGCATGTTTCTTATCAAAAAGAATGGCCATTGTCACCATCCGTCAAAAAAGACTTGTCACGACATCCCCGTCTGAACTACGATAACTGTCGAAATCTAAAATCATTTTTATTCCAGGAGAGGCGCGGATGCCCGATTTTACCCATATTGATTCCGAAGGCCGCGTGCGAATGGTGGATGTCTCGGAAAAACCACCGACACTTCGCACGGCATTGGCGACAGGCGCCATTTTTATGAAACCCGCAACGCTCGATCTGATTGTTCATCAGGCGGTCAAAAAAGGCAACGTGCTGGAGACGGCCCGCATCGCCGGTGTCATGGCCGCCAAGCGCACTGCGGATATGATCCCCATGTGTCATCCGTTAAACATCACCCATGTCCAGATTGATTTTTTTCCAGATCAGGAAAAAAGCAGCATTTGTATTGAAGCCATCGTGCGGATTGTACATCAGACCGGCGTGGAAATGGAAGCACTGTCCGCGGTAGCGGTGGCGGCGCTGACCATTTACGACATGTGTAAATCATACGATCGGGAAATGACAATTTCAGATATCCGCCTTCTGAAAAAATCGGGTGGCAAGAGCGGGACTTTTGTGCGGACATCATGAATTCTCAGTTCATCATTCCGGGCATCGCTGGGGCTGCCGCCGGTTTTATAGCCGGATGGGTTCTATCAAGACTCGGAATGCGATACCGGTATTATCGTTCTCTGGCGCGGGAGCGTTCTGAAATTGCGTCCCTGGTTGTTCAACCCCTGAAAGATACGCTGGACCGCTACGATCATCATATTCAGGAGATGGAGCGCGCCAGGCAAAACGCCTATGGCGGACTTTCCGAGCAGCTTCGGTCGCTGGTTCAGACCCAGGATGTCCTTCAAAAGGAAACCGGCAATCTGGCCAGAGCGCTTCGGGTGCCACATGTCCGCGGCCGATGGGGCGAAATGACGCTGAAACGGGTGGTAGAATTGTCCGGAATGTCCGAATACTGCGATTTTACCGAACAGGTATCCGTAACCACCGCGGATGGCCTGCTGCGGCCGGACATGGTGGTATCGCTTCCCGGTCAGCGCCGCATCGTTATTGACGCCAAAGTACCGCTGGCATCGTATCTGGAATCCCTCGAAGCGCAGAGCGAACCGGATCGCCGAAAATTTCTGGAAGACCATGCCCGCCAGGTACAAATCCATATTCAAAAATTAGCCGCCAAATCGTACTGGGCAAGTTTTCAACCGTCTCCGGAATTTGTCGTTCTGTTCATTCCAGGAGAGAATTTCTTCAGCGCCGCATTGTCTCAATCCCCGGATATCATTGCATATGGCGCCTCCAGAGGGGTGATTTTAGCAACGCCGACCACGTTGATCTCGTTACTAAAGACGATCTCTTTTGGATGGCGTCAGGAATCCGGAATCTCCCGCGCTCGGGAGATTCACCAGACGGCCTGCGATCTTTACGAACGGCTATCCGTGATGGCAGGGCATTTTCACCGGCTCGGTAAAGACATGGAGCGCTGTGTTCAGTCTTACAATCAGTGTGTGGGGTCTTATGAAAGACGTGTGACACCCGTGTGTGAAAAGCTGACAACAATGGGTGTTGCGACCAAAGATGGCAAAGCGCCCACAACACCGGACACAATTGAGAAAAAACCAGCGATTCCTGAACCCCGACAAGAAGGGTCGCTGCCTCCAGGAGTGACATCATGAAATGGATGACATGCTGTATTCGATGGGGAATTTGTTGGGTCATGCTGCTGGCCGCGGGATGCGCCTTTCAGAAAAGCGCTCCGCCCGTCGTCTCAAGCCCAGATTTAATCAGGATTCCAGTGTCCGCATATCCAATACTGGCGGACGACATGAATTATGACGGCCTGGATCATGCAGTTCAGATGAGCCTGGTCTGGCTGAAAAAAGTTCGAGCGGATCGCATTTTTGTGTTTGGGGCGGATACCTATACGGCGGCGCATTTAATTCACTCTCTGGAGTTTTTTCAGAAAGCGCTGATGTCACGACCCAGCCCCGCGGATATGACAGCGATGATTCGAAAATATTACCGGGTATATCGGGCCGCTGGCGATGCAACAACCGGAAAAGTTCTGTTTACCGGCTATTATGAACCGATATTGAACGGAAGCCCCGTCAAAACGGAAAAATACCGCTATCCTGTTTACAGCCGTCCGGATGATCTCGTCACCATCCAATTATCTAAGTTTTCCCCCAAATTTCCGGCTGAAACGCTGGTCGGACGCTGCACCGGCGGCGCCGTAATTCCATATGACGATCGCAAAACCATTGAAAGCCGAAAAGACTTTGCCAGACATGCCCATGTACTGGCCTGGGTGGACGATCGAATTGATTTATTTTTTCTGCAAATTCAAGGATCCGGAAAAATTCGGATGGGGGCGACATCGGCAATCAACGTCCATTATCAAATAGCCAACGGACGTCCTTATCACAGCATTGGAAAAGTTCTGGTGGAGCAGGGGAAGCTGTCCCGGTCAAATGTTTCCATGCAGAGCATCCGGGCATATCTGAACGCACACCCTCAGGAGGTGGATGCCATACTCGACACGAATCCAGGTTATGTTTTTTTTAAGGTGGAACCGGACGGCCCCCTGGGAAATCTGAATGTGCCGTTGACGCCAGGACGATCGGTCGCGGTGGACAAAAAACGGTTTCCATCGGCAGCCCTGATGTACATTCAGACCCAGAAGCCTGTAATGAGTCATGATGGCGATATCGCCTCCTGGGTATCGCTGGAAAGATTCGCGTTGAACCAGGACACGGGCGGCGCCATTACCGGGGCGGGCCGCGCGGACATTTTCTGGGGAAACGGCCCGTACGCGGAACTGGCCGCCGGCCATTTACAGCACCCGGGAAATATGTATTTTCTGGTACTCAACCCGGAATCTCCGAACACATGATATACTCCAGGTGGTTTGCGCCCTGCGCTCTCCTTATATATCTTTCTTGACAACACATCGCTGCGGTTTTAATTTGCATGTCAGAAGGATGATGCTCTCGTAAAAAGTCGAGGGCCGGCGGCCATGCTCCGAACATTCCGTCTTGTACGGCCCCCCTAACCATTATCTAAAAGAACAGACCTTTCAAGAGATATAACTTTCATGGAACATACGCTTGTCCCTTTATCGCTGGATGATACATTCCGGTTTTCCTGCCACGCCGGTGTTTCCTGTTTCAACGAATGCTGCAAAGACATAAACCAGTTCTTGACGCCTTACGATATACTGCGGCTCAAACAACATCTTCAAATGAAATCCGGAGATTTTCTGGAAACCTGTACATCCCGGCATATCGGCCCGGAAACCGGTCTTCCGGTGTTGACGTTAAAAAACAGGCCAGAGGAAGGTTTTTCCTGCATTTTCATGTCGCCGGCGGGCTGCAAGGTATATGACAGCCGCCCTTCTTCCTGTCGTACATATCCACTGGCCAGAATGATTTCCCGATCTCGCGAAACCGGCAAGATTACCGTACAATACGGGCTGCTGGTCGAACCCCACTGCAAGGGACACGATCAGGATTGTGTTCAGACGGTTCGAGAATGGATAGCGTCTCAGGATATCGCACCTTACGACGCCATGAACGACCGGTTGATGGACATCATCAGTCTGAAAAACCGGTTGATGCCAGGGCCTCTCGATGCCCGACAGCGCGAGCTTTTTCACATGGCTTGTTACGATCTGGATGCATTTCGACAATATCTTTTGGATAACTACAGTTGCCAGAAACTGAATCTGAGTGAGGAAACCTGGAAAACGCTTCTGAAAGACGATGTGGAATTGCTCACATTTGGCATGATATGGCTGAAACATGCCCTGTTCGGCGCCAGTATTCATCAATAATGACGGCTTCGTAAAAAGTCAGCATGAAGAACATCCATCATCACCAATGACAGAGATACTATACACCGACGTTGCATCTTATCTGAAGCGTATCGCATCCGCCGTGGGGGCATCACTGCCATCCACGATACTGCTATATGGGGATGAACTTCTCTATAAAACCACGCTTCAGTCGGTTTTGAATACCCTGTTACCGCCGGAAAAACAGGCGTTCAACTATGAAACGATAGATGGTGTTTCAGAAAATGTTTATCCCGCCATCGAAAAACTGACTACATATTCCTTTTTTGCAGACCCCAAAGTGATCGGATTTGTGGATACCCGTATTTTTCATGGCAAAAAAAATGCCGATGAAATTTTTCTGAAAATCAAAACCGCGTATGAAGAAAATGACATCAAGTCCGCATCTCGCAATTTTTTCTCTCTACTGTCTGTCATGAGCCTGACCATTGAGGATGTCCGAGACAAAAATTACACGGCCCTGAAGCTGAATCCGGAAATGAGCCAGAACACGGCATGGATGGACAGCCTGGTGGAGTATTGTATAGAAAATCCTGTCTCGGAATCTTCCGGCAATGACAGCGCTCAAATTTTACAGCGGGCCATAGAACATGGCTTCGTTCCCGAGGCACATCTGATCCTGACCACCGATATGGTGGACAAACGAAAAGGACTCTACAAAACCATCGCGGAAAAGGGGCTGGTCATTGATTGCTCGACACCGACCGCTGAATCGGGCGCCAATAGAAAAATACAGGCAGCGTTTCTATGGGAACAGGTCAAGTTGATACTGACGCCGCTGGGCAAAACCCTGGATAAGGATGTGTTCCAGCAGCTTGTGGATATTACGGGATTCGATCTGAGGACGTTTGCCGGCAATCTTCAGAAGCTGGCGCAATATGTGGGAGAGCGAAAAGTCATTACCAGCGGTGATGTGCAATCAGTCATATCCCGCACCCGACGAGATCCCATTTATGAAATGACCACCGCGGTGATGGAAAGAAAGCCGGAATCCGCTCTGTTTTATCTGCGATCACTGCTTTCCGGAGGGTTTTTCCCGCTCCAGATCGTGGCGGCGATCACCAAACAAATCCGAAAACTCCTGATTCTGAAAGACATTCTGGAAACCCCCGCATTCCGATTCTGGAAGGCCGGATGTCATTACGATCAGTTCAGCAGACAATTCGCGCAGACAATTCTTCCGGCGCTTCAGTCGCAGGATGCCACCCTGCTCGAACGCCTCGATACATGGAAGTATGGAGACGCCTCAACCGACACGGCGACATCCGGAAAACAAAAGAAAAAATCGTCTTCATCTGCAACCGACCTTCTGATATCCAAACAGTCCAACGCCTATGCGGTATATAAACAGATGGAACACGCCTCCCGATTTTCTCGACAGGAACTGGTCGAAGCGGTTGGCCATCTGTATCGCGCCAGTGTCCATCTGACATCCAGCCGAATGAATCCGTCTCTGATTCTCGAAACCATGATTCTGAATATCTGCCGCGCATCAACCGGCGCTCCCCCTCCCTGATCCCTGTCCTTTTGAATGAACCGGAAATGCTGCAAGACGAAAACCGATGCAATTGTCACGAAAGCCAGGAGGAAACCTGGATCGGGAATCGGAGCGACAATACGACGCGGCGCAGTTCCAGGCCCCACCACGGACCACCCGACAGGCGCCCAAGAATGGGCCGGCAGGATCGGTCACCGGGTGTGTTGAATATTCACCGTACCAGTCCTGACACCATTCCCAGACATTACCGCGCATATCGTACAGACCCCAATCGTTAGGCTGTGTTTCACCCACAGATTGTGTACAGGATGAATTTTTTTCATACCACGCATATTTTCCCAGAAGCCTTTCGTCATCTTCGAAACCATATGCTTTCTGAGCGCCAGCCCGACACGCGTATTCCCATTCGGCTTCCGTGGGCAGTCGGTAACGCCCTGAGCCGATGACCTCGTTCAATTTTCCGATAAACTGCTGAACGTCATTCCACGACACCATTTCAACAGGGCAATTTTCGCCATCAAAACAACCGGGATTGGCGCCCATAATCACCCGCCACAACGACCGGGTAACAGGATACTTCGCCAATAAAAACGGCTGCGTCAGCGTAACCTGACGCCGTCTGCCGGGTGTTCCCATCTGAAAAGTTCCGGGTGGAATGCGACAAAAATCTATGGTTGTGATGATCTGTCCCTGAAAAGAACGGACTTCATGCTGTTCCACCCAAACGGAGTGTCTTTCTCTGGCCGGTCGTTCCCGATCCGCCGGGCCGTTTCTTGAAGCGAGTTCTTGTTGCAGGCGCTCAATCGTTGCTTTAAGTCGCTGTTCGTTGCGCAAGGATGCAGAGAGTTTTGCGTCATATTCCATCAACCGGCTGTTTTTTGAAGCGACATCCTGTTTCAGGATGCCGAAGGCCGTCTTCAGTCGCAGCGCCTTGTGCGCCAGTTCGGTGAATTTTTCCTGATATTCTTTCAGATAATCTGTTTTGGCAACGAGCGCCTGTTTCAAAAGCCCGACAGCCGCCTTTAACTTTCGTTCATTATACGCCAGCGCCGCATTTTCCTGCCTGATCTTTTCCAACTCTTCGGAAGGCTGCCCCATTTGTAATTGCATTCCAATATCCGATATTTTAAACCGTCATAAGCCATAATCCCTTTAAACAAAGCATCTGGATATCATGCTGGAAAAACAGGGTCAAGGCAGGTTTTGATATTCTTGAAAAAAAGTGGATATCGGAATGACAAATTTGTTTTAAAATATTGGCTACAATACAATTTTGTCCGAATTATCCGAATTCAATTTCAATATCATGTGTCATTTCAATGCTGTTTGTCGTGGTATTCTAATTGCATATTTTATCTGCGAGTCCATTATTCATGGCCGGCAATACACTCCCACAACCTCGATGAACTCGCAAACACTATGGTGAACTGGCGGTTCACCTTCTCACAAAAGATCGGATATATACTTTGAACGGTTATTAACTGGGCTTCTTTGATCTCTCTCCCCCGGCGGGGGAGGCCGGGGTGGGGGTTAACCCAAGTTCGCCAATGTAGTGACT
>JAJYBO010000270.1 GCA_021778975.1 Deltaproteobacteria bacterium | reverse complement strand
TGTGTCGCCGGATCGGGATGCGAGGGCAATGGTCGTTCACGTTACGCCGGAAGACATACCGGAGACGAAGCTGTCTGTTCTCGATGTGATTGAAGCCGCCCCGGAAAATATGGAGCTGGAAGACGCGGACATCATTGTCGCAGGTGGTCGTGGCGCAGGGAAAGGCGACGCATTCTCAATCATTCACGATCTGGCGCGGGCTATCGGCGGTTCCGCGGCCGGCACCCGGCCTGTCATAGACTGGGGAACGCTGCCGTATTCCCGTCAGATCGGCCAAACCGGCAAATATGTCGCCCCACGGCTCATCATCAACTGCGGGATATCCGGCGCCAACGAATATACGGCCGGGATGGAAAAAGCCCAGCATATCATTGCGATAGACCAGAATCCCCGCGCCCGGATATTCCGGTTCGCCGATGTCGGTGTGGTGGCCGATGTCCATGTTCTTCTGCCGCTCTTGATAGAACGGTTACAAGGGAAAGAACCTCTTACCTGATACAGGAAATCATGAAACCACACATCAACCCGTTGATCCGACGCCAGATATTCTGGAGCATTTTCCTGCTGCTGACGATATTTTTGTCGAGCGCCAGGGCATACGAGGTTGCGGATTGCATTCGCTGTCACCGCAACGGCGGCAAACTCAGTGCGCTGCACATTGATATTGATGCGTTCACGAAGTCTGCCCACGGGAAAAACGCAACCTGCATGGATTGCCACACCGGGGTCAAGGACGATATGCATACAACACGGAAAAGCGACGGCGCGGTGGACTGCACCGGGTGCCATGACCAGCAGAATCGCCATGGTGTGACCGCTGCGGCATCCGTCCGGAAGCCGCAATGTTATGATTGTCATACGCGGCATCACATCTATCCGTCTCAGGACCCACGGTCATCCGTCAACGCCAGCGCTCTGCCACGGACCTGCGCCGGCTGCCATCCGGTGGAATGCGGAAAAACAGACTATCTGAGCCGGCTTCTATCGTTTCAAATTGCATCGCATCCCAAAGGCGATTTTGGCGCCCGTTATGAAAAAACGAACTGTCTGGGCTGCCATCAGGGAAAGGGAGCGCATGGGGAGGATGCCAGTGTAACCAAAGATCGCTGCTACCTGTGCCATCGTCCGCCGGGAACGCCCGGCGCCCTGTGGGGTAAAATGCACCCTCAGGCCAGATTTTAAAACTTTCAAAAGAGAGATAGAGTTGTGAAAGCATTGCTGACCTCACTGGATGTTCTGCTGGTGTTTCTGGCGGTTATGGTGATGGGGATCGGGTTGATCCGGAACCTGGCGTATGCGTGGCCCCCCAAAGAAGAACGTCCTCCAGGCAATTGGAGAGACCTGCTGGCGTATATCTTCAAGCAGCGGGAAATAGCGCGGCGTCCGGCGGTCGGTGCGGCCCACACAGCCGTTTTCTGGGGCGTTGTCCTGCCCATGATCGTCATTATCGCCGCCCAGTTCGGCTTTGTTTTACCCGAAGCGCTGTCCCGCCTGCTGCACCTGTTGCAGGACGCTTTCGGCGTGATCCTGCTTGCCGGAACACTGTATCTGCTGGCGCGGCGGTTGAAATTATCGTCCTCTTCCTGTCCGGGACCACAGCGCACAACGCTGCTGATGGGAATGCTGACGATCATCGCGATCACCGGTTTTCTCGCGGAAGGCGCCCGGTTGAAAATTCTTTATCCCGGAAACTTCTTCTGGTTTTCACCGGTCGGATGGGTTTTTGCACAGCCTCTGCCCGCTTCACCGCTGCTCATGCAGGCAATGATCCGGCTGCATTTTTTCGCTGTTTTGTCGTTAATCGCGATGACACCCTTTTCGTTTCTGAGACATGCGGTTGCAGCGCCGCTGAATGTATTTTTCAAGAAGCAGACCGCTCCGGGATCATTGCGCGAACTCCATCCCGAAGTCGGCGATATCGGCGCCCGAACCGCGCTGGACTTATCCTGGAAGCAGCTTCTGGATGTCGAAGCCTGCGTGGCTTGCGGCCGGTGCGAAGAAAACTGTCCGGCCTCCATTTCGGGCAAACGGCTGTCCCCCCGAAACGTCATGCGGCAGATATATTCACAGATCAAAGTATCGGGTATCGCCCGTACCGGAAGCGGTGAATCTTCCGGAGCGCCCCCTCTCTCCAGCGTCATTTCCGGTGAAGAGTTCTGGGCCTGCACCAGTTGCATGGCCTGTGTGACACACTGCCCGGTCTATGCCGAACCTCTGGATAAAATCATTGATCTGCGGCGTTATCAGGTGTTGGGAGAGGGGCAACTTCCCGCGGAAGCCCGCGGCATGATCCGGAATCTCGATCTCTATGGAGACACTCAGGGAAAGGGGGCCGTCCACCGCACGGACTGGGCCATGCACCGCGGCGCACCCATTCTGGAATCTGTAGAATCTCCCGTGGATATCCTGCTCTGGGTCGGATGCGCCGGGGCTTTTCATCCTCGAAACCAGCAGACCACACGGTCTATGGTGAAAATTTTACAAACCGCCGGTATTCGGTTCGCCATTTCGGGAAAGGCGGAACGCTGTTGCGGAGATCCGGCCCGCAGGCTTGGGGATGAACCCCTGTTTCGTCGTCTTGCCCAGCAGAATATCGAACAATTCGAACGGTACGAGATCAGAACCGTGGTGACATTATGTCCGCATTGTCTGAACACTCTGAAGAATGAATATCCGGCTCTCGGCGCTCAACTGACAGTGATTCATGCAACTGAATACGTTCAGGGACTGCTCGATGCGGGGCGCATCCGGATGAAATATCCTCTGGCCAAAACGCTGGCCGTTCATGACGCCTGCTATCTGGGTCGGAACGGTGTCTATCAGGCGCCCCGGCGCCTGTGCCGGAACATTCCGGAGCTGACGCTGTCGGAACTGAAGCGAAATCGAGAGAACGCTTTCTGCTGCGGTGGCGGTGGCGGACGGATGTGGCTGCACGAACACGGAGGGCGCAATATCAATGTCATCCGCGCCGAAGAGATTGCGGAAACGCATGTGGACGTCATCGGCGTCAGTTGTCCTTACTGTCAGGTAATGCTGGATGACGGTGTAAAATCCCTGGAACTTGAAAAACCCCCGGTGGTCACGGACATCATGGATATTGTCGCCGATGCGCTGGAATAAATCCATTTTAACCTAACGGAACCGTCATGAAGATCATTGTGTGCATCAAACAACTCTGCTACACATACGCCAGAACCGGTCGGGATGTCGAAAGCCGATATCTCGATCCGCAAGACAGTATTTATCGTATCAACCCTTATGATGAAGCGGCGCTTGAAATGGCGTTGCAGTTGAAAGATCGCATGGATTCGGCGGATGTTGTCCTGCTGACGCTGGGGCCGCTCATCGCCGAGAGCGAGCTGCGCCGCTGTCTGGCCGCCGGCGCGGATCAGCTCTGCCGGATCGCCGATTCGGGGGCTTCGCCGGAAAATGATTCGTGGGTGCAGCCCGATCCTTGGACAAAGGCTGATTTACTGGCTGGCGCCATTCAGGAACTGCGAGGAGAACTGATCCTGTGTGGCATGGAGTCCGTGGATCGGGGCAGCGGACAGATCGGCGCCCTGATAGCCCGAATTCTGAATGTACCGTTTGTT
>JAJYBO010000269.1 GCA_021778975.1 Deltaproteobacteria bacterium | reverse complement strand
GAGGCGTACTTATGGTACGCCGCAACGACGAAGGATGCAGCGCAACGCAGCATTCGGACTTTTTACGAAGTCGTCAAATTTTCATTTTGGCCATCTCTTTTATGTGATAACATAGTCCGCAATAAACGATTCAATATGAATTTAACGATAATGCTCTCGTAAAAAGGCCGCAGGCAAGGCGCGCAAATCCGCAAGGCGTGAGGCGTACTTATGGCGCGCCGCAACGATGAAGGATGCAGCGCAACGCAGCATCCGGACTTTTTACGAAGCCGTCAACGATAACCTGTCAACATGATATGAGGAGGCCTCATGGCAATTCACCCCGAGTTGTTGAAAATTTTGGCATGTCCCAAATGCAAGGGCGATATTCATCTGAACGAAACCGGCGATGGGCTGATATGCGACCATTGCAAATTGCTGTATGAAATACGGGATGATATCCCTGTCATGCTTATCAACGAAGCCAAACCGATTTCCTCCTGAGGTCGGGATGAGCCTTCCACAGCCGCCCAAACCGGCAAAGCTGATTGTCGGGATATTTACCCGTCAAAAAACGCTGTTATCGGCGGTAATGCCGATGCTGACAGACAATTTCGGTCCTGTGGACATTATCAGCCCGTGGCTTCCTTTCGATTTTACGGAATATTATACCCGGGAAATGGGCGCGCCCCTTTTCCGGAGAATGCTGGCGTTCAAGACACTGATTTTACAAGATACACTCGCGGATATCAAGCTGACGACCAACGCTCTCGAAGCCCGGTTTATCGTGGATGGAAACAGACAGATCAATTTAGATCCCGGATATTTGCTCATGGAACGCCTGGTGCTGGCCACCGGCAAGAACTACGCTCACCGGATATATATCGGGAAGAACATCTACGCGGATCTGACCTTGATATTTCATAAGGATGGTTTTCAGACGCTGCCCTGGACATACCCCGACTACGCGCATGACGCCATTCGAAATTTCCTGACAATAACGCGTAAAAAATATGTGATAGATTTGAAATCCAATATCTTATCGAATTCCATAACTGAGGATTTTCCCCGCGATGACATCGAAAAAACTTGCAATTGATGCTGGTGAACTATCCCTGGCGCAGCAGGCCGGACAACGCCTGATGCTGGGGTTCAATGGCGCCGGTATGAACAGCCGCCTTCAGTTTCTGATTCAAGAGCTGAAGGTCGGCGGCATCATCCTGTTTTCCAGAAATCTGGGAGCGTTTCAGGATATCCGCCAGTTATGCCATGACGTTCAGGAATTCGCCGCCGGTGTGGGGCAGCCCCCGCTTCTGATCGCCATAGACCAGGAAGGCGGCCAGGTGGCCCGCCTGAAAGCCCCCGATTTCACGGAGTTTCCGGGAAATTCGTTTATCAGGACGCCCGCGGACGCCGGGCATTTTGCATCGGTGACGGCGTCGGAGCTTCGCGCTATCGGCGTCAACATGAACTACGCGCCGGTGCTGGACGTCACCCTGCCGGACAATCCCGGCATCATGGAAGGCCGGTCTTTCGGGAGCTATCCGGAATTGGCGGCGGCGTTGGGCGGGACGATCATCGAAACCCTTCAGCAGCAGGGCATTCTGGCGGTCGCCAAGCATTTTCCGGGCATCGGCAGAACGGTTCTGGATTCGCATCTGGACCTGCCGGTCGTGCGCGATCCCTTGGCGGCGCTTGAATCGCGGGACCTGATTCCGTTTAAAGCCGCAATCGCCAAAGGCGTCAGCGGCGTGATGCTGTCGCATATTCTTTACGAAAAACTCGATCCGGTATGGCCGGCCAGTCTTTCCACCGTCATTGCCCGCGACCTGCTGCGCACGCAACTGCACTATACGGGCGTTGTCATGACGGATGATCTGGACATGGGCGCCGTTACCCGGCATTTCGACCGGACGGCGGCGGTGGCGCAGACGCTGCGGTGTGAAATAGACCAGATACTGATCTGCAACGAAAGCCCGGCCATGGAAGCGGCTTTCGAGCAGATCCACCGCGGCATCCATGATGAAGCGGCTTTGATGCGGCTGTCCATCGAATCTGTCGAGCGTATTCTCACCGCCAAGCGCCGGGTCTTCAACTGAACGCGCCTTCCAGGATGGCGTCCTGATCCCGCCGGTATATTTTGGGAAACCCTGTAGCCGGGCTGGATGAGGCGCGTCTGCCCACATAGCGGACCGGCTGCGACAGAAGCTTTTCCAGAAGCGGCCGGATAAACCACCAGGCGCCCATATTTTCCGGCTCTTCCTGCACCCAGACAAACTGGTCGGCGCCGGAATACCGCAAAACCGCCTGACGCAGCAGCGCCTCCGGAAACGGGTAATACTGCTCGATCCGGATGATGGCGGCATCCTGGCGCTGGAGCGCCGTTCTTTTCTGCACAAGCTCATAATAGAGCTTGCCGCTGCAAAACAACACCCGCCTTACCGGCGGCGCCGCGCACCCGTCATCCAGTACTTCGAGGAATCCGCCCTGCGCCAGATCGTCGGCAGCGGAAACGGCGGCGGGGTTTCTCAGAAGGCTCTTGGGTGTCAGAACGATCAGCGGCTTTCGCAGGCGGCGCAGCATCTGACGGCGCAGCAGATGAAAATACTGGGCCGGCGTGGTGGGGTTGCAGACCTGAAGATTGTCGTATGCGCAAAGCTGAAGAAATCGTTCCGGTCTGGCGCTGGAATGCTCGGGCCCCTGCCCTTCGAGGCCGTGCGGCAGCAGCAGCGTCACGCCGCTCTGCCTGCCCCATTTGGCTTCGGAACTGGCGATATAGAGGTCCACCACGGACTGGGCGTTGTTGATGAAATCACCGAACTGGGCCTCCCACAGAACCAGATGACGGGGTTCCACCAGCGCGTAGCCGTATTCAAATCCCAGAACACTGGTTTCGGCCAGCAGACTGTCATAGGCGGAAAAAACCGCCTGCCCTTCCTGGAGATGGTTGAGCGGCTCATGCCGCCGGCCGGAATGCATGTCCACAATGGAGGCGTGACGCTGACTGAATGTGCCTCTGCGGACGTCCTGCCCGCTCAGCCGGATGGCGGTTCCTTCACTGAGCAGCGTGGCGAAGGCCAGCGCCTCGGCGCCCGCCCAGTCAATCCCCTGCCCTTTTTCCACGGCGTCCAGCCGCTTCCGGTACAGCGCCTGCACCTTGGGGTGCGCCGCGAACCCTTCGGGCAATACCGTCATGGCGCGGCTGAGCCGGATCAGCGTTTCCCCCGGAACGCCTGTCGCCGCCGGCGCCGCAGAAGCGGCGGTGACATGATATTCGTTCCATATCTCATAAAACCGGGGAACGGGAAACGGACATTCGGCGCCATGCACCGCCTGAAAGGCGGCGTCCAATTTCCGCTGCACTGCGTCTTCCATCGCCGCAATCTCATCCGGAGATACCACACCAGCCGCCGTGAGCCGGTCCGCATATATCCGGCTGAGCGGCGGACGCCGGTGGATCCGGTCATACATCAGCGGCTGGGTGAAGTAAGGTTCGTCGCCCTCGTTGTGGCCATAGCGGCGATAGCAGATAATGTCCACCACCACGTCCTTTTCAAAGGCCATGCGGTAATCGCAGGCAAGCCGTATCACGCCCGCCACGGCTTCGGGGTCTTCGC
>JAJYBO010000268.1 GCA_021778975.1 Deltaproteobacteria bacterium | reverse complement strand
GCGGCTGTTGCAACATCCGCCCAGTCTCCGGCTTCATAGGCCCGCGCCAAATCCAGGAAACGGGCCATTTCGCCGACGTTTGATATCAGCGCCTTCCGGATATCGGTGGAAAACGGCAGCTTTTCAACGATGGATGTCATGGGTTCATCCATAATGGCGTCAATGAGCGAGAAAAGCCCCAGCGTGAACATTTCCGGGCCTTTAAGTCGGGTAGTGGTGTTTTCACAGAGCAGTTCACAGAACCTGCCCCGGATGACGGACGCCCGGATCAGCTCATCGGGTTTATTGTCGGAAAACGAGGCCATCAGAACCACAGGAATAAACCGCCGGATGCCCGCATCCCCCAGACGCAAAATGGCCTGACGAATCGAGGAGATTTCCTGTCCCCGTGAAAAATAGGCGGAGTTGATATAGCGCAGCAACTTGAAAGAAATAGGAACATCCCTGGAAATCAGTGCTTCCAATGGTTTAAGTTTGATTTCTTCTCGGTTGACTTCCGCCATAATTTGCAGCAGCGAAATGCGGGAGGGTGAAATGTCGTGTGCTTTCAACATTTCCGGTTTGCTGAAAAAATATCCCTGAAAATAGTCAAACCCCAGCTTCAGGCATTTTTCGTATTCTTCGTATGTTTCCACCTTTTCGGCTAACAGTTTCGCCGGATGATGGGACAAACGGTCGAGAACTTCGGGAATTGTGTCCGGCGGGGTGGCGCGAATGTCTATTTTGATGACATCGGCCATGGCGATCAGCGGTTCCAGCGCCGGGTCATAAATAAAATCATCCATCGCCAGCGGATACCCGGCGTCGGCGATTTCTCTGCATGCCAGAATCAGCGCTTCGGTAGGGGTGACGCTCTCAAGAATTTCGACGGTAAGGTTTTTGTTGGGAAACAGCATCGGAATCTTCTGAAGCAGCAGTTCCTGGGTAAAGTTGATGAAGGCTTTGTTGCCCCCCGTGATCTGCTCGATGCCCATACAGAAGAAGCTGTTGGACAGCACCTTGCTGCTGGCCGCATTACCGTCAATATTCGGAAAGGCATTGGTGAACCCGTTCCGGAACAGCAGTTCATACCCATAAATATTTTTAGATCGGTTAAAGATCGGTTGTCTGGCCAGATAGATTTCCATAAGCGGGGCCTTTTACGCAATTTTTCTGAAAAGTTGAGAGTTGGGAATCACCTGCTCAAAAAGATGGCTCACCTCGTGCGGCAGCTTCTGGGTGTGTTCTGTGGTGAAAAAGCCACCCGGAAGCAGTGCGCTGTGAAACATCTTGATGACCTCAACACGCTGGGCGTGCTGAAAATGCAGCAAAACATTCTTGCAGACGATCAGGCTGTAATCCGTTCCAATGGCTCTGTAAGACAGCAGATCGTGATACTCGAAAGACACCTGGTTTCGGATGGTATCTATCACTTTGAAATGATCTGGCTTTCCGGCAGGCTCGAAATATTTTTTGAAAAACTCCGGCGGCATCCGCTTGAGTTCGTCGTAATGATAGACCGCATTTTTCACCACATCGCCGAAGTGATTGGCGCTGTCGTAGTCGGTGGCGTTCAGCCGCAGGTTCTTGAAAGCGAACTTGCCCATTTTCTCGGCCAGCACAATGGCGATCGTGTAGGTTTCCTGCCCCATGGCGGAGCCGGCGTCCCATACTTTAAAGCGCATCCGGCCGCTGGCGAATTCCACCGCATGTTCCACCGCATATTCGATGACCGGCAGATCTCTGAAAAAAAATGTAAACGCCATAAAACTTTTTATCCTTTTCTCATGCTTTCCCGGATATTCCGGAGCGACTGGCGCAGCAGGTGCTGGACGTTCTGGGTGACCGGATCTCCATGTCCGAAATAAATGGTGCGAATATCCCTTGCACACAGCGATTTCATGGCCTGATAGAAATCGTCTTCGTAAGCGCCGTCCGCGGATCGGACAATGACCGGTGTGTCGCCCGCAAACAGATCGCCCGTCTGCCTGCAATACAGGCAAATGGAATCGCTGGAATGACCGGGCGTATGGATGACTTCGATATCGGCATCGCCCACCCGGAGCGTATCGCCATCTTTTAAAATAATGTCCACCCCCTCCTGAAACGGTGAAAAAGCGCATACCGTCGGGCTGAAAGCAGCTTTGATAAGGGGTAAAACGCCGGTATGATCCGAATGGCAGTGCGTCAGAATCACCTGATCCACTTTTTTTTTGCCGATACCCGTATTCATGTTTTCGATAACCCCGACAATGGACGGATCGTTTCCCACATCCACCAGCGTATTCACATCTTCGATGCGCTTCCAGTCTCCCAGAGCCAGATAGACATTGGACGTATAAACATTGTTAGTTCCGATGACCGGATAAACTTTCATGAAGTCTCTCTATGTTGAATTCCGTCATCACGGCGCCGCCGCAAACTGCGTCTTTTCCTCAGCTTCTGCGCGCTGCGCCAGTTTGGGCAGATCCAGAATCAGCGCCACATTGCCGTCTCCAAGAATCGTGGCGCCGGACACATGTTCGATATCCCGATAAATCCGGCTCATAGACTTGATGACGGTCTGATGTTGGCCGATGACCTGATCCACCACAAACCCCATCCGGGCGCCGTCTATACGGGCCGTGACAATCTGCTCGATGGCAGGTGTATCGCCGCTGTGGGCGAACATCTCCCGCAGACGAATATACGGTACGATCTCATCCCGGATGCTGGCCATGTGCTTGCCATGCGCACGGGCGACATCTTCCCGTGTCAGCTCGACGCATTCCTCGATGGCGGCAAGAGGCATGATGTAGTGCGTATCGTTGATCCGCACCAGAAGTCCGTCAATGATGGCCATGGTCAGCGGCAGTTTCAGGGTGATGGTTGTGCCTATACCCCGCTGACTCTCGATTTCGATGCTGCCCTGCAGCGCGTCAATGTTTTTCTTCACCACATCCATGCCCACCCCGCGTCCGGAAACGCTGGTGACGGCTTTTGCCGTCGAAAACCCGGGCGCAAGGGTCAGCGCGAAGGTTTCTTTTTCGGACAGCATGGTGTCCGCGGCAATCAGTCCTTTTTCCACCGCTTTGGCGCGGATGGTATCGATATCCAGTCCCGCGCCGTCGTCACTGACACGGATAAAGACGTTGGCGCCGGAATGCTCCGCGGAAAGATGCACGACGCCTTGCGCCGATTTTCCGGACGATTTGCGGACTTCCGGTGTCTCGATGCCGTGATCAATGCTGTTGCGGATGATATGGATCAACGGATCGTTGAGCTTTTCGATCACCGTTTTGTCCAGCTCTGTTTCCGCGCCGTCGGTCTTGAGAATGATGTCCTTGCCCAGCTCCGCCGAAAGGTCGCGCACCAGCCGCTGAAACCGCTGGAAGCAGGCGACACCAATTGGCAGCATCCGGATGCTCATGGTGTTTTCCCGAAGCCCGGCGGTAAGGCGTTCGACTTCCTCGGACACCTGAATCAGGGACAGATCGTTGAATTTGGCCGAAATCTGGCTGAGCCGCGACTGAACGGTTACCAGTTCCCCAACCATATTGACCATGCTGTCGAGTTTTTCGGCGGGCACCCGGATGCTGGCTGTGGCCTCGACGGTTTGGCGTTTGTGGCGGACAGTTCGGATATGCTGCTGCTCTACGAGTGCG
>JAJYBO010000041.1 GCA_021778975.1 Deltaproteobacteria bacterium | reverse complement strand
CTGTATTGGAAGACTACCTGAAGTTGTTGTACTACGATCTGTGATGCAGCATAATTTTTTTGTTGAAAGACATCAACCGCTTGGTTCCCGCGACAAGCGATTTCCAGTGCCGATTGTCCAGATTGGAAATGGTGATGCCGCTGCCGTTTGTGGCATGCATGAAACGACGGTTTCCTAAATAGATGCCAACATGATTGATTCGTTTTCTTTTGGAGAAAAAAATCAGATCGCCGGTTTTCAGTTTATTTTCGTTCACACTGTGAAGCTTGGGATCGGAAAATTGCTCCGCCGAATTATGCGGCAACGTAATACCAAAAACATCGGCATAAATGGTTCTGGAAAAACCCGAACAATCCATCCCTTTAAAGCTGGACCCTCCCATTCGGTATGGAACCCCCAGGTATTCTTTCATTTCGGTCTGAAGCTTCCGCTTTACATATTCTGCCGGAGAGTAATGAAAATGATGCGCCCCTTTCGAAGCAAGAACCGCTCTGTAATGGGAATGCACCGCCTTATGCCCGATCCCTGAATGGTGTGAATGATGCCGCAGCACCGCCATACGGCGAGAATGGTGAACAGGATGTTTCAAGCGGGCTGGATGTCGGACGGCATGTGAGGCAACGGCAATGTGCTTTTGTGAAGCAGGGTGATGGGAAGCCGAATGTTTGGAGGCAATGGACCGGGTAACTGTTTTTTTTGAGGGCTTCACGGCGATTTTATGAGAAGCACGAAGGGCTGGCTTCTTTTTTTCGGATTTTCGGAGAGAGACTTTCGAGGAGGTTTTGTGCGCATTTTTAAGATTTACGGACGCATGGGCGACAGCGGGTTTTTTCGGAATGTGTTTTACCGTTTTATTGCCGGCCTTGACGGCCGGTTTTATAGATGATTTTGCCGGAATCTTTTTAACAGAAGATTTATTGAGCGCATGCCCCGTGTGTCTGTCTTTTGCAAATGCAGTGATAGAAGCCATTAAAACAAATAAAATACAGGTTGTTGTAGAAAAAATATTTTTGATATTCAGTTTAGTTATGGTGTTTTTGCTCATTGATCAACTCGTCGTCCGATGTTTCTGTTTCGTGTCAACGTTCAGCGATGCCGAACATCACAGTAGCATTACCTGACAATATGCGATACCATATCAGCATATTAAACGGCGTCTGACAATAAATGCAGCAACTGTGAAACCATATTCCAAAACCACATGGGTTCTACATAAAATATTCAGAGACTGTTTGTCAACCCTCAAAATGAATTACGATCATCACAGGTATTGTGGAATATACAGATATACCTTGATTTTTTTCATATAAATTCAAACTGATCCAGCGATTCATATAAAAATCGGAGTATTTCATCTCTTGAAAACAGACGCCCTTCACCAATTCCCGGACATTCCCCGGCAACTTTTTTCCACCGGGACAACGAACGCAGATGGTTCAGCCAGAAGGGAAAGGTTCTGCATTGCAGGGGACGAACGGCATAAACCTGGCACCCATTTCGATAAAATCGGCATCGCCCGTCATTCTCTTCCTGAATGCTAAAACCATCTGAAATTGTTCGGAGATGGCGATGAATGGTTTCTTCTACAGTCATTTTTAGATACGCCGCCAACAAACGAATTTCCGAAATGCTGATTCGAACAACCCCGGGGCTTCCAGTGCAGCAAAGACCGCAGCGCTGGCATCCGAATCGAAGCCCGTCATCGAAAAAATACCGGCCAGAACAAGAGATGTCTGAATGACGATTCATCATGTAATTTGATAAACTCGAACAATATTGTCACATATTTCCCACTGAATATCGAAATCGTAGAGCTTCATCCCGAATCGCCTTTTCCGACAATTGGCCGCATGATACGCAGGTCTGGGATCTGCTTTCAGCATCTGCTCAATAAGTGTCATAAATCCTGGATATCCATTTCGCTCTTTTTCAAGGCAGAAAATACGAACATCCGGATCGAAACATACTGCGATATCAGATGCCGGACGCTCCGCCGCAAACCCACCATGCGCTTCTGGAATGCTATCGGCATAGGGTAAATACGGCTTGATATCGAGAACCGGCGTCCCATCCAGCAGATCCACGCCCTTCAGGTGCAAACAAGTTTGTTTTTGATGACGGGTTATGGCCTCCAGCCGAACGACCGACATTCCGAGCGGATTGGGTCTGAAACCGGAACGCGTCGCAAAAACGCCGACACGACGGTTTCCCCCCATACGAGGGGGACGGACGGTCGCTTTCCAGTCGGTTTTCATGGACGCGTGAAATACAAAAACAATCCATATATGAGAAAATGTATCCAGTTCTCTGAATGCCTCCGGACGATCGAAAGCTGGCTGTATTTTCAATATGGCGCGAGATTCCGGAACCAGTCCGGGTTGTCTGGGAATGCCGAATTTCTCCTTGAAACAGGAGTGGACGATACCGATGGGAACAACCGTAACGGCGTCGCCAACAGGCCCTGCGTCGCGTTTCGGAACGCCGTCCGTCTCATCATGTGTTGTCTCTTTCATCAAACAAGATGCTCTCGTAAAAAGTCTCCTGGTTATGGAGACGCTGCGGATACCGCCCGGATGTCTGAAGCATCCGATGGGATCCATCGCAATCCCCCTTTGAAGCCATAGCATTTGTATATATAGAATGTTTTTACAGGCGATCTGTCCGTTTTTTTCCGGTATATGGGAAGGCTTTCCGGTGGATCCACCCGTTCGAATATTTGCTTCAGCCGGGAAAGATGACTTTGGGCGTCATAGGTCACGCCAATGGCGTTCCATCCGCGAATATCATCATCTTTCCACCAGAAGTCATAGACATTCGGACGTTCCCACCGGTTGATCGAAACCGTTCGAGGCTGTCCCGGCGTGTAAAATGCCAGTTCACTGGCCATTTGATAATCGAGACCGAAAATGAAGGTATGGCTGGGGTCCGGCATTTGATGCGCCAGTGTTCCGACTTCTTTTCCCAGTAGATCCCACCCATCAATTTCCGCTGCCGCGCGATCTATTTCCACCGGAATGGGTAATATCGGATAAACCGCGTGTATCAGCACCACCGCCGTCATGGCAAAGGCAATGCCGATTCCCCAGTTCCAGAGTCGGCGTTCTATCCGTTTGATCCCTGCCCTGCCGTCCTGTCCTCCAAAATATGCCGCGGTCAATACAGAAACCGTCAAATACCCCGCCCCTGGCCAGTTGCCATAAACCCGGGTGTGAAAGCTGAGAAGCACAAAGCCGGCAATCATGGGTAGCGATGTCCAGAGCAGATATAGATATATCCACTCGCCCTTCGGGAAATCTCCTCGAAGAACCCGTATCCATGCCCAAACCGCCAGAATGAACACCACGGGCGACACGAGCGCCGCCTGAGACGCTATAAAGTCGCCGATAAACTTTATATGAAGGGCGAATCCTTCATTGGCGCCACCGATAAAAGCAACATGGCGCACCGAATCCCAATGGTGCTGCGCGTTCCAGATGATGACAGGCAAAAACATGAGAAGCCCCATGGCGACACCGACATAAGGTTTTATCCCCGAAAGCCGTGTTCTGTGGATTCTGGACAGCATCCCGTACATGAAAGCACCCGGCAGAAATACCACCATCGTGAATTTGCTCAGCATCCCAACACCAAACCAGACACCGGCGCCAATCCACTGACGCCAAGTATCGTCTTCGTAAGCCCTGGCGACATGATAGGCGGCGCCCGCCCATGCCGCGGCCTGAAGGCCGTCCGGTGTGGCCAAAATACCACCGACATTGAATTCAAGAATGGACTGCGTCAGAATCGCGGTGGATAACGCCACGCGAGATCCCATCCAGCGGCTGGCAATCAGCACCAGATAGGCGGAGGCCACCCCTATAGCCAGCACGGATGGCAGACGAACGGCCATTTCCGTCCGCCCCAGCAATTCGGTCGAAAGTCGTATGGCCCATCCAATCAATGGGGCCTGGTCATAATAGCCCCAATCCAGATATCGTCCCCACTGCCAATAATTGGTTTCATCGGCAACCAGCAAAAATCTGCCGGAATACCACAGCCTGAAAAGAGTGAACCCGGCAATCCATATCCAGGCCCAAAATATATCACGATGTTTTGAAGCTTCCATTACATCCCTTTGGTTTCAAAAGAGGAGAGGCGCACAGCGCGATGTGAAATGATAGACAACGCAGAATTCACGACGCCAAAACCCGTCAGGACACAAAAAAAGGGGAGGTCACGGTGGAACACATTGGCAACAACACCTGAATGGTGGTTCCGGCATTCGGCTGGCTTTTAACCACGATACCGCCATTGTGCGAGCGGACAATTCCGAGAACCACCGCCAGCCCCATGCCGCGTCCCGTAAACTTGGTGGAAAAAAACGGATCGCATATCCGGGTTATCAAATCCGTCTCCATACCACATCCACCATCCCTGATTTCCAGAAACGCATACGCATCGTCCTTCGGTCGCCATTCTATCGGAAAGGCATGAACGGATGAAATCTGCACGGCTGGCAAGACCCCTACCACCAGATCAATAACGCCTTTGTCCGCGCCCATGGATTCCCAGGCATTGGTCAGAAGATGGGTTAAAAGCAACCGCATCAGAGAAACATCCACGTCAATCAGCGGCGACGGATTCAAATAACGTTTTTGGATAGTGACATGTTTGGGAATTAATGGCGTAATGGTGTTCAGAAAATCGTCACAAATCGTCTTCAGTTCCAGGCAGGTTCTTCGAATCGGGATTTGCCCCAGATAGGTCAGCATCAATCGCCCGACCTCCGCGGCCCGATATGCCGCTTTTTGCGCATCGGAAATATAGGGTGTTTCAGTCTGCGTTGGGGACATTCCCTGAATGGCCATGTCTAAATTTCCGATAACAGCACTTAAAATATTGTTGAAATTATGAGCGATTGCACCTGCCATGCGAGACAGACTCTCTGATTTTTGCACCTGCTGCGCCTCTGTTCACAAAAAAGACGCGCGTTTTCCGCCTCTTTCCGGGCTGTCAGATCCAGATGGGTTCCGGCAGCGCGCAGGGCCTTTCCTGTGTCATCTCGCGAAATGACCTTGCCTTTGGTCAAAACCCATTTCCATTCACCGGTTTTGGTCAACAAACGATGTTCAATTTCATAACATGCTGTTTTTCCAGATAGATGGTCTTTAAGCGCTTTTTGTATCCGCCCCACATCATCCGGATGGATGCGTTTCTTCCAGGAATCAATATGTGGCGCGATTTCTTCCAGTTGATATCCCAGCATCGCGGCCCACTGTTTGTTGAACACCATATCGCCGGTAGCGATATTCCAGTCCCACAGTCCCATGTCCGCGCTATCGAGCGCCAGTTCAAGTTGTTCGTGACTCCGCCGAAGGGCTTCTTCGGTTTCCTTGAGATCGGTAATTTCTACCAGAAAGCCCTGAACCCCGGTCACCGTTCCACTGTCAACCATAGAGCGGGCGCTGACTCTGACCCACACCACTTCTTGTGAATGAAATACGAAGCGATATTCTCCCATCTGCATGTTGCCCGAAAGAATTGCTTTAAATCGGGAGCGTGCAAGCGGAACATCCTGTGGATATACAAAATCAGTGAAAGGCTTGCCCAACACATCGCTCGCTTTATACCCGGAAAGACTCTCGACATTCGGGGTGACATAGGTGATGCGGCCAGTTTCATCGAGTGTATATACGATGTTGTTCATGTTTTCGACCAGGGTGCGGTATCGCTCCTCGCTGGCGCGCAGTTCCTGGGTCCGGCGTTCCAACAGGTCTTCCACATGCAACAGGGCGCGCTCCCGACGGACGCGGTCACAAAGCCACAGCAGATACCCGGGCTGAAAGGGTTTGCGTACATAGGCGCTTGCCCCCTGGTTCATCCATTGAATTACCAGGTCGGGCCTTGGATCCGCGGTAATCATGATGATCGCGGACTGCGAACTGTGACTTCGGAATTCGCGTAAAAGGGTATCCCCCTGAACATCCGGCAGATGGTAATCCAGAATGACCACATCGTACAGCGTATGTTTGAACAATACTGCGCCCTTCGCGCCGGTGAGCGCCGTGTCCACCGCATATCCATACGCATCGAACGTCGTTTTCATGACCTTGACAAGTGTCGGGCTGTCTTCGACAATCAACACCCGCAAAATTCGCTGAGGCCTCTGCCCCAGCACCAGTTCCTGGGTTGTCTGGATGAATCGGGAAGGCTCCACGGGCGCGGATAAAAAGGCGTTGGCTTTTAAATCCGCAGTAATCTGCTCGGCTTCCGCCCCGGAAAATGTCGCCGATACCACCATGATCGGGATGGTATTGAAACGACTGTATTCGGGAGAACGCAACAAATGGCAAAATTTCCATCCGTCAATACCCGGCATGTAAAGATCCGTCACGATCAGATCAGGAATTTCGTTGTCCGCCATATGTTCAAGCGCCACCGCCGCGCTTTGAAAACCGAGAACCGTAAAGCCCTCGCGTTTCAACAAAGTGGACAATACCTTGAGTTGTGTAGCGTTATCGTTGACAACAACAACGGTTCCACAGCCTTTTACCGGGGTTTGGGACATGTTTCCATTACCCTTTCAACACATCCATCATCGTGAATACCTGCCCCCTGTCGCCGTTTTGTACTTTATCGTGAAGATACAGTACGGCGTCGAGCGTGCCCAGCGTATAGACATCCCGGCCATTCACATTGTGCTTGAATTCAAATGTCACGGTTCGATCTTCGGATGTCAGCGTATAGGTATGCCAGCCATGCCCTTTCAGAAAGGCTTCGGGCACCCCCCAGACATCTCGTTGACGTTCTGGATCCCGTTCCATCTGAATATCCTTTTCGGAGCAGGAAATACCCATACGTCTGAACGAATCAACAATGGCCTTTGCCGTTCCACTGGTATCGGCCTTGCCACGCTGGTGACTTTCCTTCACCTGAAGGCTATATCCCTTGAAAAGATCAGGAAAGCTGGACGCTCCAAACGCCATCATGGCCTGAAACCCAACGATCTGCTTGGCCATATTGGGGGATATCACCGCCGATATTTCAGATTGTCGCACCGTTTCTTCCAGCATGGCGCGATCGCCGCCCGTAGTTCCCATGACAAAAGGGACGCCATGCCGTACATAAAACCGCGCATTCTCGTTCACGCCGGAAGGATGGGTGTAATCCACCATGATCAGCCCCGGATAGCGTTCCAGGATGTCGCGGATATCCTCCTCGCGGCTATCCGGGTGCAACAATCTCACGGTCACCGTTTCTGTCTGAACGTCTGAAAAAGAAATATCGGGGCCTGTCAGTGAAAATGGCACCGGCGTCACCCGACGGTCTTTCATTGCAGCATTGAACATGATTCCAGCCATATTTCCGGGCAGGCCGTTGATCATTATCGGGACAGGTTCCATATTGACACCTCCATCATATTCATATCATGTTTTTTAATTTTTTCAGGATGTGCATTATATCATCCGGAACAGGTGACTCCATCTGCATACACTCACCCGTTCGGGGATGGGTGAATACAATTTTCCAGGCATGCAACATCTGCCGGGTCAACAATGGCATCAGACCCGACAACCTGTGATCCATCTTGCGGGAGCCATACACGTCGTCTCCCAGCACCGGATGCTGTATGGCCGCACAGTGGACGCGTATCTGATGGGTGCGGCCTGTCTTGATTTCCACTTCCAGAAGACTGGCGGCGCCAAACGTTTCTTTTACCCGCCAAAGTGTTCTGGCGGCGCGGGATTTTGTGCTGTGAACCGACATTTTTTTTCTGTCCACCGGATGTCGGCCAATGGGCAGTTCTATAACGCCACTGGCAGTTGCCATATTCCCGGCAACCAGCGCCAGATAGGTTTTTTGAAGCGTTCGATTTTTGAATTGATCGGCCAAATGCGCCTGAGCCGCCGCTGTTTTGGCTACCAGCAGCACTCCTGACGTGTCTTTATCCAGGCGATGAACAATGCCAGGTCGAACTTTACCCCCGATTCCTGAAAGATGCGGGCAATGATGCAGAATGGCATTGACCAGTGTTCCAGAACGATGACCCGGCGCCGGATGCACCACCATCCCCGCGGGTTTGTCTATAACGATGATGTCCTCGTCTTCATGGAGAATTTGAATCTTGATGGATTCTGGAACACAATCTATGGGAACAGGTGCAGGGATATCGCCGGAAATCACTTCTCCGGTTTTGAGACGGTAACCAGGTTTTTTGACATCGCCCTGAACCCGTATTCGACCTTCACGGATCAACGCACCCGCCATCGAGCGGGAACACCCGGCAACCCGCATTGATACCGCCACGTCTATACGCATTCCGGAAAGCTGATCCGTTACGTCTATGGAAAAAAAACCTTTCGATGACATGACACTGGCTATGACTACATCACACCGTGGCGCCAGCTTCCTGAATAAAGAGAGATTCAATTTCGGACAGAATCATGTCTTCGGTGGTATGCCGCGATGTGGAAAGCTCTTTTACCAGCAGCATCTGGGCGGTATCATAAAGTTTACGCTCGCCAAAAGACAAATCTTTGGATAATTTCAACAAATACAAGTCTCGAAACACCTCGGCCACATCAAACAGGGAACCTGTTTTTATCTTTTCCATATATTCACGATATCTGCGGTTCCATGTCTGACTTTCCAGCGTAAAATCCCTCTGGCTTCTCATCAATTCGTAAATTTTAGGAATTTCATTTTCTTGAATGATCTCTCTGAGACCCACCGACTGAACATTCCAGGTTGGAATCATGATTACCATACCATTTTCTAAAATCTTCATGATGTAGAAATCATGTTTTTCGCCATTGATCACTTTGCTCTCGATGGCCTCGATTCTTCCGACCCCATGAGCCGGATATACGGCAAGATCGCCTATACAGAACCGCTTAATACAGATTTTTAAAGGTTCGGCCTGAAGTCTATTTTTTTTATCATTTATTTTCATATGTATTTTCATATGGTGCCATGTAAAAACTGTATCGGAACGTGGAGACTGAGAAGTGAGAAAGGAAAGCTGCTTTATGGGGTGAAGACATATCTGTACCTCTGGGGGGAAAACTACCACAGATCATCTGAACACGCAATAAAAAAGGATTGACGCCCGTCAAAGAGCGCCAATCCTTACGATTTAGACCTAAACAACTATCTTAAATAACGCTGTGTTACATCAAGAATGGAACCATCAGCAGCGCCACGACGTTCAGAATCTTGATCATCGGGTTGACAGCCGGGCCAGCGGTATCTTTGTACGGGTCGCCGACAGTGTCGCCGGTAACAGCCGCTTTGTGAGCATCACTGCCCTTGCCGCCCAGATGACCGTCTTCAATATACTTTTTGGCATTGTCCCATGCAGCACCACCGGTTGTCATAGAGATAGCGACAAAAAGACCGGTAACGATACTGCCGATCAGAAGACCGCCCAGAGCAACTTTGCCCAGCAGCAGACCGACAACAATTGGAGCCACCACCGGCAGCAGCGCCGGGACAATCATCTCTTTCAATGCGAACTTGGTGACGATATCCACACATGCGCCGTAATCAGGTTTCGCAGTGCCTTCCATAATGCCAGGAATGGTGCGGAACTGTCTGCGGACTTCTTCAACAACCGCGCCGCCGGCATTTCCCACAGCTTTCATGGCGATGGAGGCAAACAGATACGGCAGAAGACCACCGATAAAAAGACCGATGACGACATTGACATCGGAAAGGTCAAACCGGATGGCGGCGGCGCCTTTTTCTGCATGAAGCGCAAATTCCTGGACATAAGCGTTAAACAGCACCAGGGCGGCCAAACCGGCGGAACCGATGGCATAGCCTTTGGTGACGGCCTTGGTGGTATTTCCAACTGCATCCAGCGGATCAGTGACAGCGCGGACGCTCTCATCCATTTCAGCCATTTCAGCGATACCACCGGCGTTGTCGGTGATTGGACCGTAAGCGTCAATAGCAATGACCATACCGGTCATGGACAGCATGGACATGGCCGCCATGGCGATGCCATAAAGACCTGCAAAATGATAGGCTCCAAAAATGGCGATACAGATCGTGATAACCGGAGCAGCAGTCGCCTGCATGCTAACAGCCAGACCGGCAATGATGTTGGTGCCGTGACCGGTGGCGGACGCATCGGCGATAGCCTTCACCGGCGCATATTTACCAGTATAGTACTCGGTGATGATAACAATGACAACTGTCAGAATAAGACCAATCAGAGTAGAAGCATAGACGGCCTGAGCGGAAACGGTTCCAAGATCGCCCATGAACTTATGGCAGGCGAAATAGAAAGCAACTGCTGCGATAATGGCTGCACCAAACATTCCTTTGTACAGAGCACCCATGATATAATCGCTTTTGGCGCCCAGCCTGACAAAGAAGATGGCGATCATGGAGGCGACGATGGAAATTGCTCCCAGAATCAGCGGAAATTCCTCGGCCATAAGAATTTTGGGGAACAGCAGGTGGCCGATCAACATGGCCGCCACAGCCGTAACCGCATAAGTTTCAAACAAGTCAGCCGCCATACCGGCGCAGTCACCAACATTGTCGCCGACGTTGTCTGCGATAACAGCAGGGTTTCTGGGGTCGTCTTCAGGAATACCGGCTTCAACCTTACCCACCAGGTCTGCGCCGACGTCAGCGCCCTTGGTGAAGATACCGCCGCCCAGTCGGGCAAAAATGGAAATCAGGCTTCCGCCAAATCCCAACGCAACCAGAGACATCACATCATGAGTAACGAAAAAATAACCTGATACGGAGGTCAACGCCAGACCCGCAACCATCATACCGGTAACAGACCCGCCTTTGAACGCAAGCGCAAGACCTGCAGGCAGACCTTTTTTGGCGGCTTCAGCGGTTCTGACATTGGCAATGACCGACACTCTCATGCCGACATAACCGGCAATAAAGGAAGCCACCGCACCGATCAGAAAACCTATAGCTGATTTAGAACCCAGTGTGGCGAAAATGGCAACAAAAATGATAGCTCCCACGATAGACATACTTTTCAACTGCCGATTCAGATATGCAATGGCGCCTTCTTTGATGGCGCTGGCAATGGCCTGCATCTTTTCATTACCTGCCGGAGCACTTTTAACAATAGACGCCAGCGCTATCGCAAAAAGGACTCCTACTAAACCCACCAGCATACACAAAAATGGAATATTTGCCAGTACGTAGTCCATTATTTCCCTCCATCTGTTGTTTGACTTGAAATCGTGATTAACGTCTGATTAAAACGGTTCATCCCCGCCTCTGCACCATTGCAGAGAACGGTTACCACTGCATCCCGCGCACGGTCAACGATACATGACATCATGTCGTTTTCTTCCGATGTAAAAGGCGACAAGACATAATCCACGACGCTCACACCTTTTCCGGAATGCCCGATGCCGATGCGAAGACGATTGAAATCGCCCCCACCCAGAGCATCTATCAACGACTGCACACCATTATGGCCTCCGCTCCCCCCTTTCGATTTTATTTTGATTCTTCCGAATGACAGGTCCATATCGTCATGGACGACTAACATATCTCTACTCGACAAACTGGTATGATATAAAATCCGGGATACCGGCTCTCCACTCAGATTCATGTACGCCATCGGCTTCATCAGAACGACGTTCTTACCCTCGATGACGCCTTCTCCGATCTGTGCATCAATATTTCGCATCGAGACGTCGCAATGTCGAATCACGATCCGGTATCGGCATGAAATCGCATCAATGATGTGAAATCCGATATTGTGGCGCGTCCGCCGATATCCGTCTCCGGGGTTTCCAAGCCCAACGACCAGAAAGCGCCCCCTCTGCTCTGCATCTGACAGAACCGGTTCTTGTATATCCATAACGCAGGGAATTGTCTGGCCACTATGTTCAGAAAGAGATTATTTTCCGGCCGGTTTGCTCTTGGCGCTCTCTTCAGCGGCTTCCTCGCCCGGTGTTCTTTCATCGGATTTGGTGCTGAGAATGGTCAAAATGGTATAATTGATCTCAGCAGGCAACTCGATGTTCTCGGAAACCTTCAGGTCTTTGACATGAACGGAATCCCCAATTTCCAGCTCCGTAATATCAATCGGAATGGATTGAGGAACGTCAAACGGCAGACACATGACTTCGACCTCACGCTGAATGACCTGAAGCATGCCGCCGTCTTCGACGCCCTTACATTTTCCTTTAATCACAACCGGCACATTGACCCTGATTTTTCGATCTTTTGAAATTTCATAAAAATCAACATGCAGAAACTTACGGGATAACGGATGTGTCTGAAGTTCTTTGATCATGGCGGTGCGAGCGCCCGCGCCCGTATTTTGAATCGCCATATTGAAAATGATCTGGCTCGCCGAAGCCTTTTTGAGAGCGTGTTCCAGATCTACAGCGCCTACCGATAACAAAACGGATTCAGAACCTGGGCCGTACAGGACGGCAGGGATATTGCCTTCTCGGCGCAACGCTCTGGAAGGACTGTTGCCGATAGATGTCCTCAGCGTTGCATTCAGTTCGAGTATCTCCAAAAAAGCCTCCTTATGCTATGTCTCAATCTCTGCCCGGTTCGGGCAGCATCTGTTTCTTTTTATAGAAATGTCAGGTTAATTTATAAATCAGATCGTTATGCCGCCCTGTCACAGACAGCACACATTTTCATACAAACAAAGACGTTACGGAATCTCCCCGATGGCTTCGGATAATGGCCTCACCGACCAGCCGGGCAATGCTCAATACCTTGATCTTTTCGCAGGCAGCGGCATCTTTTTTTAAGGGGATGGTATTGGTGACCATAAAACTCTTGAGCGCGGAAGTTTCGATCCGCTCTACCGCGGGGCCGGAAAGCACCGGATGCGAGCAGCATGCGTGAACTTCCTGAGCACCTTTGTCCATAATCACCGTCGCCGCTTCCGTGACCGTACCGGCAGTGTCCACCATGTCATCCAGAATGATGGCGGTCTTTCCCGAAACATCTCCGATCAACGCCATGGCCTTGGCTTTGTTGGGGGCTTCCCGGCGTTTATCTACAATGGCAAGCCCGGCGTTCAAGCGTTTGGCAAAAGCCCTGGCCCTTTCGACACCGCCTGCATCCGGCGACACAATCACGAGATTCTCTCCGGGAAAATCGTTTTTGATGTATTCCAGAATCACCGGCGCTGCAAAGAGATTGTCCACGGGAATACTGAAAAAGCCCTGAATCTGGCTGGCGTGAAGATCCATCGTGATAACCCGGTTGGCGCCGGCAACCGTCAGCAGATCCGCCACCAGCTTGGCGCTGATAGGAACTCTGGGGGCGACCTTTTTATCCTGACGGGCATATCCATAATAGGGAATGACGGCGGTGATGCGTCGAGCGGAAGAACGTTTGAAGGCGTCAATCATCAGAAGCAGTTCCATCAGATGATCGTTCACCGGAGAGCTGGTGGACTGAACGACAAAAATATCCTTGGAACGGACATTTTCATCTACTTCAATCTGAAGCTCGCCATCACTGAATGTTTTGACCTTAGCGCCTCCCAGCGGCATTTCAAGATATTTGCATATCTGCTGCGCCAGATCGGGGTTGGAATTTCCTGAAAAAATTGTCAGACCGTTTGTTGCAAACCAGCTCATGAAACCTTTCCTGTGAGAGACATCCCTTACTGTGTAGTGTGTACAGGATACCGCAGCGCTTGCAGCATCTTCACATCAATATACATATGCCGTCCGAAAAGATTGGCTGGGGCGGGAGGATTCGAACCTCCGAATCCAGGAACCAAAATCCTGTGTCTTACCGCTTGACGACGCCCCAAAAAGAACAGACTCGACATATCACGACGACATGGCCATTCGCCGCTCCCCCTTCACATCTTGTTTTGGCAAATCAGACAGCTTTCAACACGCAAGCCAAAAAGAACCACCAATGTTCACCCTGTCGCCCTGCTCTCCGCACACTTAAGCTGAAAGCTACACCAGCAACCGGGACAGAAAACACGAGAAGCTTTTGTTTTGACTCAGCGCTTTCAGTGCATTTTCTGCCGCAACCGCGTCTGAAAAAATGCCAAAAACCGCAGGGCCGCTCCCGGACATCAGCACCCCCATAGCCCCATGCCTCAGAAGCTGTTCCTTGATTTGCGCAATTTCAGGATGCCACAACATGGTAACGGCCTCAAGATCGTTACACATATGAAATTGCGGATTAAAGCCCATATTCAAAGGGAAATATTTATGCTTTTGTTCGCAATTTGTCAATCCTAAATTCAGACTTTTATATACTGCCGCGGTGCTTACCCGGATATTGGGATACACCAGCACCACGCCCCATGGCGTGAGGTTATCTAAAAAATCAAACTGTTCGCCGATTCCAGAAGCCAGCGCAGGTTTTTGATAAATAAAAAACGGTATATCCGCGCCCAGCGTCAGCCCCATGCGCGCCAGTTGTTCCAGCGAAAACGGATTTCCCCACCGGGCGTTCATTGTCAGAAACACCGTCGCCGCATTGCTGCTGCCGCCGCCAAGCCCCGCGGCAACCGGTATATGCTTTTCGATGACAATAGCGGCACCGCCTGCCTGATGCAGCGCGTCTAAAAAACATCGGGCTGCTTTATATGCGATATTGCGTTCATCGTCAGGCACATCCGGATGATTGCAGGAGACTCTGACTTTCGGCGCGTCAAAATCGAAGGTGAGGGTGTCATACAGAGACACGCAGCACATCAGCGACCGGATCGTATGATACCCATCCGGACGCCTGCCGGTAACGTGAAGAAACAGATTGATCTTAGCCGGTGAAACGACATTCATGAATGCGATATTCCTGCTTGGGACGGCTTTGTAAAAAGCCATCCGAATTTCGAGTTTTGTCAAGTAGATCGGCTTCTCTTTTGTAAGTCAGGGACAATTGCAGATGCCCCCGGAGAACGCCTGGCCGCACTACGAAGTCGTCAGCCTTTCCGCTTGAAAAGTACGGGCTGCATATCGCCATTTTTGTCAGTCTGTGTCCCTTTCAGTGTTGTTCGGGAGGCATCCATCGTCAGATGGAAAATATCCAGGTTCCATCCCAGTGCAATGCCTTGTTCGAGAAACCGGTAGCTCACCCCCATCAGTTTAATGTCGCTACCCGATACATCCACATCCATTATCTCGTCTATAATGGTGATGACCCCGGATTTCGTATATCGAATGATCATCCGCGACGGCTGTTCGGAGGGGAGGGGAATTCGCATAATCGCTTCTCGTAATCTTCCGCACCACTTCCAGGTGCCCCGCCAGATACCGACCAGAGCGTTCTCC
>JAJYBO010000267.1 GCA_021778975.1 Deltaproteobacteria bacterium | reverse complement strand
TGAGGCGTACTTATGGTACGCCTCAACGACGAAAGATGCAGCGCAACGCAGCATCCGGACTTTTTACGAAGCCGTCATATTTTACAACAGAATCCACATCGTCATGGGGAGCGAACCGTGTGTGAAACGCCAGATTCAGCCTTAACGGGGCGGGAAATCGAAATAGATTTTTTTCGTACCGGGGACGCTCCCGGAATTGCCCGCCTTTTTCGCCAGGTATATGGAGAAGGGTATCCCATCAGGACATACTATATCCCCGACCGACTGATCGAAGAAAACGATGCCGGTCATATCATTTCGTGTGTGGCCAGAACGGCTGCGGGTGAAGTTGTCGGCCACGATGCACTCGTCCTCATAGACAGGGCCTCTCACCTTTATGAAAATGCCGCGGGCGCGGTGCTGCCGACATTTCGCGGGCAATCCATCTTCCCTCGTTTGTTCAGGCATACGATTGTCACCGCGGCAGAGCGTTTCGGCGTAGAGGGAATTATTGGAGAGGCTGTATGCAGCCATGTCCATCTGCAAAAAATGTGCTTGCAACTTGGTTTTAAAGAATCAGGTCTTGAAATTGATTTGATGCCTGCAACGGCCTGCACCGTCATGAAGGCGGATGGTTTTCATCGCGTTTCTGTGCTGCTTGGTTTTTTCATGAACAAATCTGAGGCGCGAACGGTTCGGATACCAGCGATCTATCGGGATCAACTTGAATATCTTTACGCCGATCTGGATGTGAAACGCACCTTCATACTATCGAACTCGGAAAACGGTTTTCCCGCCCAGGACAAGAGTACAGGAAGTATGAAATTGTTCGAGCTGGCGCAAGTTGCACGCATCGAGATCAATTCCATCGGGGCTGATTTTGAAACATTCATTACAGAGATGGAAAACAAAGCACTTGAAAAGGACATAACCATCTTTCAGATGTGGTTGCCGCTTGCGTCTCCATCCATATCCGCGGCCACAAATATGTTGCGTCAACACGGCTATTTTCTGGGCGGTGTGTTACCATGTCACCCTGAAGGAGATACTCTGCTCATGCAGAAAATTGGTCTGAAACCCCATTGGGGCGGCATTGAACTATATTCCGAACGCGCCAGAAGAATTGGAGACATGATCCGGCGTGATTGGGCATCTATCTGATGGAAGAACTTACGAGTAGCCCATGCTGACACTATCACGCCTGCTGGCGGCGTCGGGAAGCCTCTGGCAGGGATCCGCCGCCTTCATGCTGGGGCTGTGCATCGGCAGCTTCCTGAATGTCTGCATTTACCGGATTCCGGCCTCCAGGTCCATTGTTTCACCCGGTTCCGCGTGCATGTCCTGCGGGCATCCGATCCGGTTTTACGATAACATTCCGATGTTGAGTTTCCTGATACTGAGAGGGCGCTGCCGCTATTGCCATGTTCCCTTCTCTGTCCGCTATCCACTTGTGGAGTTGATTACGGGTTTGTTTGCGCTGGCAGCTTTCCTTCAATGGGGGATAAGTCTGACGGCCGTCATCAATCTGGTATTCATCGCCTCACTGCTGACCATAACCTGTATTGATCTGGATCATTACCTGATCCCCGATGTCATTACCCTTCCGGGAATTCCCGCGGGTATTTTGGCCAGCTTTTTTCTACCAGCCATGACCGTCAGGGATTCTATACTGGGAACACTGCTGGGGGGCGGCATTCTGCTGGCCATCGCCTGGGCATACGAACAAATTGCGCACCGGGAAGGCATGGGCGGCGGCGATATCAAACTGCTGGCCATGATCGGCGCCTTTATCGGCTGGAAGGGGGTGCTGATGACCCTGTTTGTCGGCGCTCTGGTCGGCACGGCGGCAGGCGGGGCCGTGATGCTGCGCACCGGGTCATCAATGAAACTGAAAATCCCGTTTGGCCCGTTTCTGGCAATTGGCGCTCTGACCTATCTCTTTTTTGGCGATATCCTGATATTATGGTACTGGAGATAAAGGAGATAAAAACGGATATGCTGAAACATAAAGATCGTCGTCTCATCGTTCCCCTCCCCTTTCCTGTTTATTACTGGCAGGCATTTGTCCTGGCCTGTCTGGGGCTTGCCGACGCCGTCTATCTGTCTATATCCCATTACCGGGTTTATACGGATATCGGCTACAAGAGTTTTTGCGCTATTTCAAAAGCTATCAATTGTGATACGGTGTCTCAAAGCCCTTACTCCATTATGCTCGGAGTTCCGGTGCCAGTCTGGGGCGTTCTGGGATATCTGTGGATTCTTGCACTGATCGGATTCTCCGGCTCGCAAGACGCGGTGAAACAGCGGCTATGGGCAGCCGTGTTGTTGACATCTTTTTTGTACAGCCTTTACAGCGTCACACTGGGCGCAATATCCGCCATGCTCATCCACAGCTACTGCCTGATGTGTATCGTGAGTTACGCCATCAATCTGCTGCTGCTCTTTTACGCGTGGCTGATACGACGTCGTTTTGCAGAAAACAGAGTCTTCTCGGATCTGCGGCTGGACATCCGCTATATCTGGGAGCGAAAACGGGTTTGTGGCGTTTGTCTGGGGGCAGGATTCGTTGCGGCGGCAGCGCTCATGATGATGCAGTTCCCCAAATACTGGATATTGTCGCCGCCGCCTTTGTCCGAAAACATCCGCACCGGCGTCACGGCGGATGGTCATCCCTGGATCGGCGCCACATCTCCGGTTCTCGAAATCACGGAATTCATGGATTATCAGTGCTTTCAGTGCAAAAAAATGGATTATTTTCTGCGCCAGCTCGTACTGGAACATCCTGATAAAATACGGCTGATTCACCGCCAATTCCCGATGGACAACAAAATCAATCCCATCGTTACGGAACCGTTTCATGTCGGTTCCGCCGCCATGTCGCTTTTGGCTTTTTTTGCGCAGTCCAAAGGAAAATTCTGGGAAATGAACGATCTCCTGTTCAATACGGATATCGGAAAGGGCGTTATCAATATACCGGATCTGCTCCGAAAAGCGGGAATCGAGGCGTCCGGACATGTTCCCAATATCTACGCGCCCCCGTATATGACGGCGCTGTGGGCGGATATCCGGGAAGGGGTTACGCTGGGCATCACCGGCACTCCCGGATTTCTCATCAACGGACATCTCTATGAGGGAGAAATCCCTCCTGATATTCTTGAAAAAGTTCTGAAGTGATTTCCAACAAAGAATTTTCTGTGCTAACCACCTGAAGCCTTTTAAAAACCCGGCTTCAGCATGTCTCTGATCTCTTCCGGATGCGCCATGCAGACGGTTTCGTTGAAAAGAAACTGCAAGGCGCCGACATCCGGCGTACCCAGTTTTTGACTGAAAAAGGCGCGGGGTGAAAAGAGCAGATGAAAACGAAAATGGTCATCGGTTCTGGCCCCGGTGAAAAAATTCATATTGAAACTGTAAATTCCCATTTTATCGTATTCGGCCATGACGTTTGCAAGACCCGCGGCAATATCCTGAATATCCTGCGCCGTCAGATCCAGTGTACAGCGGACGTCTTCCAGAACCGCCAGCACATCTCCGGCAACGCCCATAGGCGCATACGCCGTCATCCAGTGAGACCGGCCAATCTTGCCTAAATAGCGCTCCCCCGTCTTCATCTCAGATGCCGTCAGATCTTCCCAGAAGCATGCGCCGTGATCGTTCAGATAACGCTGTGACGCCTCGATTTCCTGACGC
>JAJYBO010000266.1 GCA_021778975.1 Deltaproteobacteria bacterium | reverse complement strand
GCTTTGTAAAAAGTTCGCAGGCAAGGCGCGCAAATCCTGAGGAGTGAGGCGTACTTATGGTACGCCGCAACGACGAAGGATGCAGCGCAACGCAGCATCCGGACTTTTTACGAAGCCGTCCCCCAAAACGACTTTTTACGATAGCGTCATTTTTACAGTGAATCGAATATCATGTTCAACTCCGCATCCGGATCGGTAAGATGACCGTTGTGATATTGTTCCACTGCAGACGGCGCTGGATAGCAAACGCGGTCTCATTGTGCAGCATCCGGTGATAAAACTTTTCGAGACGGAACGTGATCTGACCAGTGAATACCGTAGAACGCGGATAGTCCGCAACGATATTTTTGCAAAGATGCACGGAATTGTCCACAACATCTGTTCCGACCTCCATATAATAGTCCGCGGCAATGCCCAGCTTTCTGGCCAGCTCCACATATTTTTCAAGACCGCTCTTAATGGATTCCTCCAGTTTCTGAACCTCTTCGACGCCTTTGAATGACCCTGAATCCACAACCGCCACGGATACAAAAATGATGTTTTTATAGATACCGGGAAATGTTGTCAGGATGGACAGCAGCGTATGAATGCCAAAACCGCTGTAACCGGAAACAAGCTGAATCGCTGTCAGATCGGTCTTTTTTAACGGAGCGGTATTGACCGGTCCGGACGCGGGGAAACTCAGCAGGGTTTTGTCCAGGTCGGCGATGCCCTGGCGTACCGCCTGGTAATGTTTCCGGATTAGGTAACAGACACCGATAACGCCGGAGGTAATCAGTAAAGTGATCCAGCCGCCTTCGATGAATTTCTCCATGGTGGTGATGACCAGGATGGTCACGCATAAGGTCAGACCGGTAAGATGAACGCTCAGGTGTTTGAACCAGGTGGGATCTTCCCGCCTGCGTTTGATATAGAAACGAGACATGCCCAGTTCCGATAGTGAAAATGTGATGAACACATTGATGGAATACATGACCACCAACGCGGCGACCGATCCATGTGTGTAAATCAGCAGCAGAATGGCGGCGCCTCCCATCATCACGATGCCGTTTCGCATGGTCAGTCGTTCGGATAACGCCGCGAACCGGTGTGGAAACCAGGAATCCACCGCCATGTTGGCCATAACCCGCGGGCCGTCCACAAAACCGGTCTGCGCCGCCACCAGAAGCAGAGCGCCTTCGGAAAATATGGTGACAAAGGCAATGAGCTTTCCCGCACTCCAGTGAGCGAAAAGATTATCGGCGATGACGGCGTTCAGTGTTTTGCCTTCCACCGGCTTGACGTTCAGCAGCGCGTAGCACAAAAACAGGGTTCCCGCTGTAAATGCCAGAGAACCCGCCATGTAGATCATGGTGCGTTTGCCGGTTTGCACCCGCGGTTCCCGCATGATCTGAAGCCCGTTGGAAACCGCCTCGATGCCGGTATAGGTACCGCCGCCCAGAGAGTACGCTCGCAGAAACAGCAGAAGAATACCCATGATTCCCATAGAAGCCAAATCCTGATGAATGCCGGCGTGAAGATTGTGCACCAGTGGAGCAAATTCGCTGGTATGCGTAAAAATGCCATCCAGCAACATCAGAAGGTGCGTTACGACAAACACCAGAAAAATGGGCGCCATGATCATGATGGATTCCTTGACGCCTCGGATATTCAATACAATCAGGACAAAACAAAGCAGGCAGGCGACCGGCACCTTGACATAATGAAATGACAGGGGAAGATAGCTGAAGATAGCATCCACACATGCCGCGATGGAAAGCGTAATGGTCAGCACATAATCCACCAGCAAGGCGCTTCCGGAGACAACCCCGGCTTTTTCCCCCAGCATGTGGGTGGACACGATGTATCCGCCGCCGCCGTAGGGGAAATGTTCGATAATCCGTGAGTAAGCGTAAGAAATGATAAAAACCGTCACGGCGGTGGCAATCCCCAGCATAATCGCCAGATAGGTATGCTGCCCCAGCGCCAGATAGGCTTCTTCCGGCCCGTATGACGACGACGACAGCCCGTCCGCGCCCAGACCGATCCAGGCCAGCACCGGGATTAACGACATTTTATGAAAAATATTGGGATCGTTGATCTGTTTGGGCGCTCCCAGCACCGCACGCACTATTTTGCCCGCCATGTTTTTTTCTGCAGGCATTTCATCAGAAGCCATAACATCTCCTTAACACAAAGAAATATCAGAGGATATAAACGCAAAAAAGCCGTCGGCGCAAAACCGGCGGCTTTTGGATACAACGCTGTCAGTTGCCCTTTCATATGCCTGCGAGGTTAGCTGTCGGGCTTGGGCATGAAAGCGCCCCTTCCTTTTTTCAAATCAAGGAATTCGCCCCGGAATATTGGGTCCCCCGTATTCGTTTTTTCTGCAACGAATTTCGGCTGCATGGTAATGTCATGATTGCAATGGCAGAAAGGGCGACTTTCGTATCCTTACGAACGGCGCCTTCGACGCATTACAACTTTATGCGGATAATTTTCATTCTTTTTATGGGTGGTGTCAAGAATAATCCATATCGTCTTTCTCTGGATTCGAATGGTTAAAAAAATATAAATTGTCTTCAATTTCGTTACCTGATAATAATTTAGAGGATGAGCAGTTTGAAACAACAGCAACACTCTTTTATCCAGACTATTCGAGATAACGCCATGCAAACGCCATTGATTTCCATCTTGATTCCATTGTTCAATGCTGAAAAGTTCATTGAAGAAACCCTCCTGTCGGTTTTAAACCAGAGCTATCGTAATATCGAAGTAATCATCACCGATGACCGGTCAACGGACGCGTCGGTATCCAAAGTGCTGCGTTTCACAGATCACCGGGTTCGTTTAAGTATCAATGAAGAAAATCTGGGACCGGAAAAAAACTGGAATCAGGCATTGGCGAAAGCCACTGGCAAATACATCAAGCTGGTCTGCTGTGACGATCTGATGGAAAAAGACTGCCTGATGAAACAGGTTGCCATCATGGAAAATTCCCTCTATTCAGATGTTGGACTGGTCAGTTGCTCGCGGTTTGTTATCAATTCACAAGGCCGAAGAATACTGCAACGTTCATTCGGAAAGCTCCGTGGACGGTATAACGGCAAAAAAATCATCAGACGCATCATTCAAAGCGGCAACAACCCCATCGGTGAACCTGCCGCAGGATTATTCAGATTGGATATCATAAAAAAAGCAGGCTGTTATAGAGCAATTGCTCCGTATGTGATTGATTTGGATTTCTGGATACGCCTGCTTGCCAAAACTGATATCTACATCATTGACGAACCATTGTGTTCGTTTCGCATCTCTCAGACATCCTGGAGCGCCCGCCTGAATTTCAAGCAATTGAACGACTATCTGAAACTGATTCAAATCACCGCCGAAGAAAACGAGGATATCCTCACGCCAATGGATATGGTATCCGGCCAGGTGCAATGTGTTATAAAAACGCTATTGAGAATCTTGATTTTCAGGTTATTATAATATGAAGGAGTTGATGCATCAACTCCATTTGCTGTAAATGGTGGAAACCCAATGCCAATACAAAATTTCTGGAAAAACAAACGCGTGCTGATTACCGGCCATACCGGGTTCAAGGGGACATGGCTGCTTCACTGGCTGAAACTGATGGGCGCTCAGATTGCCGGGTTTGCACTGGCGCCGCCGACATCTCCCAGCCTGTTCGAACTGTCTCATGCTTCGAAAGAGATC
>JAJYBO010000040.1 GCA_021778975.1 Deltaproteobacteria bacterium | reverse complement strand
CAGATCTGATTGGTCATGATCATAACATGCTTGAATAATTTATAAAAACGAAGATTTCCAACTTATTGATACATGTAATTTCAAATAGTTATACCTTAGAACAAAATCACCGTGCTGGTTCAGTTGAATGGGATGCCTTAAAATGATTGGATAAAGCCAATACGCCCACAATGTAGTTTATTTGAATGATTGACCGTGAAGTATAATAAATACGAATTTGCTTAATAGCTTTTGATAATATATCCTGCCTGGCTGTAGTGCATGATGGCTATTATGTTTTCAACCATTATCTGATGGAAAGCCGAGGAGATTGTCATGAGTGAGGATTATCGGGAAATGTGGACGGCGCTGGGTCTGGATTTAGACGCCCATGACGCCTTGTTGAACGTTCTGGGAGGCGCTTATCGGGACATTTATCTGTCCCAGAAAAACCGTCCGGAGTCAATGGCGTATTTCGATTTCGTGATGAGCGAAGTTCACGGGCTGCGGATTAAAGAGTTGCTGGATGAAAAGAAAGCGGGCCGCAAAATTGTCGGCTCATATTGCGTTTTTGTTCCCGAAGAAATCGTTCTGGCTGCGAACGCCACTCTGGTGGGACTGTGTTCCGGTGCGGATTTTGCCACGCCTGAGGTCGAGAAGCTTCTGCCCCGCAACACCTGCGCCCTGATCAAATCCTCTTTCGGATTCAAACTCGGTAAGGTTTGTCCCTATCTGGAGAGCGCGGATATGATCGTGGGCGAAAACACCTGTGACGGTAAGAAAAAAGCCTATGAATCGCTGGGACATCTGGTAAACAACCTGTATGTGATGGATCTGCCGCAAGTGAAATCCGAACAGGGCAGGGCGCTGTTAAAATCGGAGTATCAGCGTTTCAAATCCGCCATGGAAGCTCTGACGGGTGTCGCTGTCACAACAGAATCGCTGAAGCAGGCAATTCAGACGGTCAACGCCAAACGCGCCGCCATCCATCGCCTGTCTTCCCTGAGAAAAGCCGACCCGGCGCCGATATCCGGTTTAGACGCTCTTTTGGCCAACCAGGTGTTCTTTTACGACAATCCTGCCCGCTTTACGGATTCCGTCAATAAAATCTGCGATGAACTGGAAAAACGCATTGCCGCCAAAACAGGCGCTTTTCCGGCCAAAACGCCCCGAATCCTCGTTTCTGGATGCCCACAGGCCGTACCTAACTGGAAGCTGCCGTTTATCGTCGAAACGTCGGGAGCGGTAATTGTCGGTGAAGAGTCATGCGTCGGAGAACGCGGAACGCGGAACCTGACAGATGCCTCCGGAAATACCATTGACGCGATGATGGACGCCATTGTGGATCGGTATTATCAGGTGGATTGCGCTATTTTTACGCCGAATCCGGACCGGTTGCGCCATATTGAAGAAATGGTCGCCGCATATAAGGCCGACGGGGTGATTCATTACGGACTCCAGTTCTGTCAGCCTTATCTGATGGAATCCATCCCTGTTGAAAAAGCTCTCGAGGAAAAGAAAATTCCCACCCTGCGCATTGAAACGGATTACAGCATGGAGGATGTCGGCCAGCTCAAAACCCGGATCGAAGCATTTGTCGAACAGCTTCGGTAAGACTGGGGGAGTTCAAGATGGAAAAGCGTTTTGCCGGCATTGATATCGGGTCGCGCACTATCGAACTGGTGGTGGTGAATGCATCCGGAAAAATTGTGACCAGTCTTCAGATGGACACCGGCTTCGATCCGATGAGAGCAGCCCGTGACCTGATTGACGGCATGTCGTACGACCGCATCATGGCGACGGGGTATGGACGGAATTTGTTCGAGATTTCGTTTGACGCTCTGACGGTTACAGAAATCAAGGCCCACGCGGTTGGGGCGCGGGCCTGTTTTCCCGACGCCCAGGCGGTGCTGGATATCGGCGGGCAGGACAGCAAGGCCATCAGTCTGTTTGAAACCGGGAAGGTAAAAAAATTTGAAATGAACGACCGGTGCGCCGCCGGCACCGGAAAGTTTCTGGAAATCATGGCCAGAACGCTGGGGTTTGACATCGAATCATTTGGACGGGAAGCGCTTTCAGCGGAAAAGAGCCTTACCATTTCCAGCATGTGTACGGTATTTGCCGAATCCGAAGTCACCTCCCTGATCGCTAAAGGAGAGAATCGCCGGGAAATCGCTCGCGGGCTTCATACCAGCGTCATTCAGAGGGCCGCCGGCATGATCAATCGGGTATCGTCGGACGGTGATATTGTTTTTACCGGCGGCGTGGCCAAAAACCCCTGTATGCGGCAGTTACTGACAGAGGCGCTGGGCAGAAACGTTCTGGCGCCGGATGATCCCCAGTGTGTCGGTGCGCTGGGCGCCGCGCTATTGGCGATGGAACCCTGTAACCAAACACCGTAAAAATTGAGTGAGAAAGTTTGACGGCTTCGTAAAAAGTCCGGATGCTGCGTTGCGCTGCATCCTTCGTCGTTGCAGCGTACCTAAAAGTACGCTTCACTCCTCAGGATTTGCGCGCCTTGCCTGCGAACTTTTTACAAAGCCGTCCCCCAAATCGACTTTTTACGAGGGCATCAAGTTTTAAGAGGTTGATATTCCTTCCCGTATGGATGTAAAGTAAAATAAAGGTCGTGGATGGCGGAAAAATTTTTGACGACTTCGACGCTAAAAGGCTTTTCATACGAGGTTCTATGAAATCTGCAAAAGATTACATTATATTTCCACTCGATGTCGCTTCGGAAGACAGCGCTAAAGATTGGGTCAAACGGCTTTCACATCATGTTGGAATGTTCAAAGTGGGGCTGGAACTTTTTGTGCGCACAGGGCCTGCTCTGGTACGCTGGATATTGGACGCTGGCGAGGCCGGGGTCTTTTTGGATCTCAAGTTTCATGATATTCCCGCTACAGTTTCTAAAGCCATGTCAGGAATTGCCGATCTGGGGGCAACCTTTGCGACTGTCCATTGTGGCGAGACATCCGCCATGCTGAAAGCTGCTGTTGAAGCCGGAAGAAAAAAAGTGGGAATACTGGGCGTTACGGTGCTGACCAGCGTTTCGGGTGCAGATATCCGTGAAGCAGGGTTCTGTTCCGACTACAGTGCGGATATCTCAAAGCTTGTCATGAAACGGGCCTGTATGGCCCATGCCGCAGGATGTGCAGGCGTTGTCTGTTCCGGACAGGAGGTGGCGGTGATCAAAAAAACGCTGGGAAAAGATTTCATCACCGTAACCCCCGGAATCCGTCCGGCGTGGGATGGGGTGTCCGCCGATGATCAGCAGCGGATTACCACCCCGGCTCAGGCCGTACAAAACGGCGCCGATTATATCGTCATCGGCAGACCCATTCGCAATGCCGTCAAACCCAGTGAGGCGGCGCTTCGTATCGCCGACGAAATTAACGGCGTTTTATAGGCCCCAATCATCAATAACCGTTGCCCATGCCTGGTCCCATTCCCTGCCCCATTCCCTGCCCCATTCCTCGTCCCATGCCTCGTCCCATGCCTCGACCTTCAACAAAATTGGGATCAATCTTCTTCATCATGGCCAGATGTTTTTGACGCGCCGCATCGAGTTGGGAGCGAAGGGTATTTACTTCATTTTGAAGAGAGGTGATTTTAGCGGCATCCGGAGTTTTCTTGCTGCGTTCCGCCCTTAACAAAACAGCATGTTCTCGAAGCTGTTCACGAACGTCTGTTGTGGATTTCAAAAAAGCCTGTTGCTCGGTTGCCATCTGGCTGATTTGATCGTCGGTGAGGTTGCTGCTGTACCCCCCTCCCATACCACGACCGCCTCCCATCCCCATACCTGCGATTGCATCCCCGTCTATTCCCATCAACATGATGAAAATGCCTGTGATAACCACTCCGCTAATCCATGTTTTCTGCATAACAAACCTCCTTTGTTGTTGAATTGCTTTGAACGGTCATAAACTGCGATTTGATGAACCATGCTGCATCATGGATGCATCCTCTGGTTGCCTTTCTATCAGCAATAAGAATGCCAGACATAACTCCTTCATCTTAACCAGTTTATATGATAGACCATCTGTTGTGGTGAGGCGAGAGGCGCTTTAGCAAAATGGATATTAACTAACCAGCTTTGGGGTGGTATCTAAAATGTCGGGTATTTTTGATACAAATCCGGTCAGTGTGCTTCCGCCCAGTTTGAACCCGCGGCGATATTGACCTTGAGCGGGACCTTGAGTTTCCATACGCCTTCCATGATCGTGCGAATGCAAGACGTCAGAGCATCCACTTCGTCTTTTGGCGCTTCAAACACCAGTTCGTCATGAACCGTCATGAGCATGGCGGCTTTAAAGCCGTTTTTCTCCAGTTCTGCATCCATCTGAATCATGGCGATCTTGATCAGATCCGCGGCGGTTCCCTGAATGGGGGTGTTGACCGCAATCCTTTCGGCGAACGAGCGGACGTTGTTGTTGCTGCTGTTAATGTCTGGCAGTAGACGAATTCTGCCCAGAAGCGTACTCGTTTTTTGGGTCTGCCTGGCGATTGCGATGGTTTTTTCCGTGTAGGCTTTCACCCCGCGGTAGCGGGTAAAATACTGGTCAATATAGGCTTTGGCCATTTTCTGACTGATGCCGAGTTCTTTGGACAGACTGAACGCGCTCATGCCATACAATATCCCGAAATTGATGACTTTGGCCTGACGGCGCAGCTCAGGCGTCATCATACCGGGAAGCCCGCCAAAGATTTCCTCCGCGGTGCGGGTATGAATGTCTTCGTCCCGGATAAAAGCGTCAATGAGAATCGGATCTTCGGAACAATGCGCCAGTATCCGCAATTCGATCTGCGAATAATCCGCGGAGATCATGACCCATCCATGCCGGGGGATAAACGCGCTGCGAATTTCACGACCTTCTTCCGTACGGATCGGAATGTTTTGAAGATTGGGGGTGGAACTGCTCAGCCTTCCGGTGGCCGTGACGGTCTGGTTGTAAGAGGTGTGGATCCGTCCGGTTTCGGGATGAATCATATCCATCAGCGCATCGGCATATGTGGATTTCAGCCGGGACAGGGTGCGGTGTCTCAAAATCAACGCCGGCAGCTCGTGATGGACCGCCAGATCCGTGAGGACATCCACGTCCGTCGAAAACCCGGTTTTCTTTTTGGTTTTTTTCTGAACCGGCAGCTTCAGTTTTTCAAACAGGATCTGCCCGAGCTGCTGATGAGACTGGATGTTGAATTTCTCTCCGCTGGCGGTGTATATCTGGGTTTCCAGCTCTTCTATTTGTTGCTCGAAAGACTGTGAAAGCGATCTCAAGCGATCGGTATCCACCAGAACCCCGTGCATTTCCATCCGCATCAGAACTTTGGTGAGGGGCATTTCAACATCATGCATCAGCACCCCAAGCCCCATCGCTTCAAGACGGGGCAGCAGCACTTCCCGCGCCATCAGAGCGATATCCGCATCCTCGCAGGCGTAGGTCACCGCTTTCTCGATGGGAACGCTTCTGAAATCACCGTGCTTTCCGACAACTTCATCATAAGTAATGGTTTTGTGATCCAGATAGTTCAGGGCGATCTGATCCAGACTGTGGCTCCGCAGCGACGGGTTGATGAGATACGAGGCGATCATATCGTCAAAAATGACGCCTTTCAGGTCAACACCATGACGTTTCAGCACGATCTGATCATATTTGATGTTCTGGCCGATTTTAGGAACCGAAGCACTTTCAAAAACCGGTCTGAGGGTATCCAGCACCAGCGCGCCATCGAGCTGGGCCGGGGCGTGTGGATATACATGGCCGACAGGAATATAAAACGCCTCTCCGGCCTGAACGGAAAAGGACAGGCCGACCAGTTTGGCGGTCATCGGGTCTGTGGATGTGGTTTCCGTGTCAATAGATACCAGCGAAGACGTGGTGATTCGTTCCACCAGCGCTTTCAGCGCGTCAGGTGTCGTGATGGCGGTATAACGCTTTTGGGACAAATCCGACGACATGGGGAAGTCTTGCTGAAGCTGTCGGAATTCCAGTGTTTTGAAAATCCGCGCCAGTGCAGCAGTATCCGCCGGTTGTATTTTGAAACCTTCCAGTGACGCTGTCACCGGCGCATCAATGCAGATGGTCACCAGAGAGCGGCTCAGTCTGGCCTGATCTTGATGATCCACGAGCTTTTGGCGGACAGATTTGGAGCTGACCGATTCGATATGGGCATAGACCCCCTCCATGTCGCCGAATTTTTGAATCAGGGACAGCGCCGTTTTAGGACCAATACCCGGAACACCGGGGACGTTGTCGCTGGTGTCTCCGGAAAGACCCATGACATCAATAATCTGAGCGGGTTCCAGCCCAAAGGTCGCCCGAACGTCGGACAGTGTGGTGGCTTTTTCTTTCATGGGATCCCAGATAGACACAGCGTCACCGACCAACTGCACGAAATCCTTGTCACCCGTCACCATAACCACGGAAAACCCGGACCGGGCTGCTCGCAGCGCCAGCGTTCCGATGATATCGTCCGCTTCATATCCCGGCAGTTCGACGACCGGCAATCGGAATCCTTCCACCACCTGCCGGATATAGGGCAGTTGTACGCGCATGTCATCCGGCATGGGGGGCCGGGTGGCTTTGTAGTCCGCAAACAGATGATGCCGGAACGTTTTCTCTTTGCTGTCGAAACACAGGGCGATATATTCCGGCGACATGTCCTGCAGCAGTTTGATGAGCATCCGGGTGAAGCCGAATGTCGCATTGGTGGGCAGGCCGCTGGAGGTGCTCAGATTTCGGACCGCATGATAGGCCCGATGAATGGTGGCCGTAGCATCAATCAGATAAAGTGTGGGGCGATGAGGTGTCATTTTTTCCTGATAACAATGTATTGGGCGATTGCACGCAAAGGGGCCGCCGCTTCATCGAATGGGGACAACAACCGAACGGCATGAGTGACCAGATCGGACGCTTTTTGTTTTGAAGCGGCCAGACCCAGAAGAGACGGGTAGGTGGCCTTGCAGCGGGATTGATCGGAGCCTGCGCTTTTCCCCATGATATGGGGGTCTCCCTCCACATCCAGGATATCATCCGTGATCTGGAAAGCAAGCCCGATATGCCGCGCATATTCTCGAAGACAGGTTATCTGCTCCGGGGCGCCATTGCCAATTGCGGCGCCGGAACACACGGAAGCCTCGATGAGTGCGCCGGTCTTGAGCCGATGGAGTGCTTCGAGTTCCGCCAACGCCAACGACGGCTGATGTTCGGCCAGCATGTCGCGCATCTGGCCTTCTACCATGCCGCGAACGCCGGCCGCGGTGGCAATCATGGAAATGACATCGAGCCATATGGCCAATTTGTCCGTCTTTCTGATGGCGGGCGATGACAGGGTTTCAAAGGCCATTGTGAGCAGCGCGTCACCGGCAAGAATGGCTGTCGCTTCATCAAACGCCACATGGCAGGTGGGCCGGCCCCGGCGAAGAGTATCATTGTCCATCGCCGGTAAATCATCATGAATCAGGGAATAGGTGTGAATCATTTCGAGAGCGCAGGCCGCGGGCATCGCTGCCGCTGCATCGCCGCCGACGGTTTCGCAGGCGGCCATGCACAGCGCCGGCCGCAGCCGTTTGCCCCCGGACATCAGGGCGTACCGCATGGCCTGACAGATACGGGCATCCGGATTGGGGGGTGTCTTTAAAATATGATCGAGCGCCTCCTGAACCTGCTGGCTTTTTGCGTTCAGGTATGATGACAAATCAAACGCGCCGGACTCATGAGGTGAAGCAGAAGCATCCATCATGGCATAGCGTCCGAAGATGAAACCGAATTGCCGTCAAAAGGTATTTCCTGCACCGCACCTGAAGAATCCTGAAGCAGCAGGGTGATTCGCTGTTCCGTTTCGTCCAGTTTCTGAGCACAGAATCGGGACAGTTGAATGCCATCCTCAAATTTTTTCATGGCGGATTCAAGCGGCAATTCGCCGGCTTCAAGTTCCCTGACGATTTGCTCCAATTGCTTCAAAGCCGTTTCAAATGATTGTTTTGCCATTCGGCATAGTCCTTAAACATCCTCCCGCTTGCGGGGGAAGGGTGACGTGGAAGGTTAAAATCGAACCGCCTCCAAACGAAGCGTGGAGGATAGATAAAGCCCCGGAAACAGCTTGTCAACAACAAAGTGACTGGCTTTGAACGAACGTTTTGCCCTTTGGAAAAGAACACCATCGTCATTTATGATCCAGAACTGTCACAAAATTCCAGTCCGCTGTGGGTGGTTTTTCGAGCAGTTCTCTGCATCGTTGTTGATAGAGGCGTGACGGCGGGTCGTCTGGCCACCAGTCTTCGACGCGTTTGAACAGTTTTTCGGCGTCTTCCCAGTTACGATTTCTGAAACATGCCACACCTCTTTGATATACACGCAGCGGCGTTTCAAAAGAATCCTGTTCACCGATTCTGCCCAACAATTGATAGATGCGTACTGCATGGTGTTTGCCTTTGACCCGCACAATATCCAGTTCTCTGCCGATCAGTTGCGTTTTGACCTGTTCCCAGGTCATTTCGCTGACGATGATGGGGACACCATACATTTTCGTCAGGCCTTCGAGTCTGGATGCCAGATTGACGTTGTCTCCCAGAACCGTGTAGTCGAATCTGTTTTCGGATCCCATGTTGCCGACAATCATTCCTCCGGAGTTGATCCCGATGCCGATATGAAAAACGGGTTTTCCCTGCTGCTGCCAGGTATTCTGAAGGTTTTTGAGATGCCGGATCATATCGAGCGCTGTGCAGCAGGCCCTGTACGGATGGTCCGTTTGCCTCAGCGGTGCGCCGAAGATGGCCATGATGGCGTCTCCGATATATTTGTCGAGGGTGCCATGCTGATCGAAAACGATTTGTGTCATTTGCGTCAGATATTCGTTCAACTGAGGTACCAGCCTCTCCGGAGGCACTTCCTCGGAAAGCGTTGTAAATCCCCGAATATCTGAAAACAGCACCGACAATTCTTTCTTTTCACCGCCAAGTTTGAGCTGTTCCGGATGTTCCAACATTTCTTCGACGACGGAGCGGTGTACATAGAGGCCAAAGGTCTGGCGAATCATGCGTTTCTCCCGCTCTTCCGTCAGATATCGGTGGACCGAAACGCCCATGTAGCACACTATTATGTTTAGCACCGGATAAACATGGTTGAGCCAGATACCATCATGCAGAAACGCATAGTGCGTGACGGCGATATAACCGGCAATCAGAACGCCGGCAGTAGCGGTCAAAGGGGAAATGCCATGAAACAGCAGAGAAATGCCGAAAAACACCATACCGCATGCAACGATGGCGATAATATCGTAAAACGGCGTGGTACGGTCGGAGCGGCTGAGAAACTGCTGGTTCATGATGTTTTCAATGACCGCACAATGAAGTTCGACACCCGGAAAGGCTGGAAAAAACGGGGTGGGTCTCATGTCATGAAGACCTTCTGTGGTGTTGCCGATGACGACAACGCGGCCTTTGAGGCAATCCGCCGGCGCCGTATGTCTCATGATGCGTGTCGCCGAATAATGGGGAAAAAGATAGGCGGAGCCATAATGGTTGACCAGAATTTCGCCCCGATTGTTGGTGGGGATGGAAATCGGTCCCCAGTGAATGGATTGGACTCCCTGACGGTCCAACGTGACAGTCACCGGGTGTTCCGGAAAGCCCGCGGTCAGTGTCTCCAGCGCCAGTGATGGGAAAAGGCGATTTTCATATCGAATGACCAGCGGCATCCAGCGGACGGCGCCATCCGGATCCGCGAAGACGTTAAAACTGCCCATGAACGAAGCCGCCTGTTCGATGATGGGAATATTGATCTCCATGCCAACGGCATCGTTCAATGTGCCTGCGGGCGGTTCGTGGATGATCCGAACGCCCGTGATACTGGCCCTGTCGAGGACTTCCGGAGGCGGGGTCGGGGGATGAAACGTGTTGTCATCAAAATAAAAAAAATGTCCGAGAACCAGGGAAACCGTCAGTTGTCGGATGGTATTGGAGAGAATCACATCATCGTCTTCTTTGCCGGCAAGCGCGTCAATCTGGGCGACCAACGCCTTGTCGGCAAAAGAAGGGTCGTTCTGAAGCAGGGCTTTCACGTCCATCATGGCATGCTGGCGAAGTTTGAGGTCATCTTCAAAGAACCCCATATCCAGCCCGATCACCCGTGCGCCATAATCCTGCACCGCTTTGAACAATTGTGCGATATTCCGCCTGGGCCAGGGCCACCGGCCTTCCTGGTTGATGCTTTCCTCATCAATTGTGACAAACACAACCTTTCCGGAAGGCTTGACGACCCCGCGTTCCAGGAAATGAAGATCCCATGCCTTCAGCTCGACAAACTCCAGAAACGGAACCACATAAAAATGCAGACCGGCCATCATCACGGTGGAGATGGCCACCACCAATATTTCCCATCGGTGGCGGCGTTTCATTGCCGGATGGTGAATACATCCGATATGCCAGATATCCCCGGGTACAGAGATGATGTCACCTTAATCCGGCAATGATTCGATGCAGCGTCGCTGGGAATATGCCAGTCATAACGTCCTGAATCGGAATATCCGTTTTCAAGAATCTGGTAAGTGTCGCCACTGTCCGTTGAAAGGGCTATCGAAACCGTATCGGCAAAGCCTTCGGGCGTGATTCCGGAAGATTTCCAGCGGATCGGAAAGATGTTTCCGGCAATCCATGTTGCATGACTGTCGGGAGATACAATGTTGATCAACGCTCCGGGGCCGGCGGGTGGCGGCGGTTGATTGCCCGACACGCCGCGAGGTGCCGCCGCTTCGGTTTGTTGCGACGCGGCGGTTGTGCGTTTGATGGAAAGCGTTCCGCCGGTTGAATTTCCCACCCAGGCAAAATAGGCTTTTCCCGGATACATCGTGGTGGCGGCGACGAAGTTTCCGGAGCCATCCCAATCATACAGGGTGGATCCGAGTGTCAGGAATGTGTTGCTACTGTCATTGACAACGCTTTGCCAGGTAACGGACTTGTCCTGAAACGGGCATGCCACAAGATTATATCCTGAAGCGACAGATATCGAAAAATCGGCGGTCAGGGGAGTCCCCGATATCTCAAGCTCTTTGGCGTCTTTGGAAATGATGAGCCAGCCCTTGCCATAATTAATATAATCCTTGCCGGAACCCGTAATCTCCGTGTAGGCGCCGCCTGTGTAAGCATACACCCGCCACAGCCCCGGCTGATAGCCGCTTCCCCAGAAGCCTGCGAGGGTGTTGAATGTATCGGTATCCGACGGTAGAACCGGAATGCCGATGATGCGATAGGCGTTCACCACAGGCGTTGTTGCAGAGGCCGCCGGCAATTGAATATACGTTGATGGGGGCCCGAATGCTCCCAAAAAGCTGCAATAGGATCCGATATAGAGTGTTTTATTGGATCCTATGGCCGGTGATGACGATGTGGCCAGACCAGAATCAAATGTCCACTTCTCTGTGCCATCTGGATTTAGGGCAATGATTTTTCCATTTGTATCCGCAAAATAGATCAGTCCATCCGCACCGATAGCAGGTGATGATAGAACGCCGCCACAGGGATAGGACCATTTGACGCTGCCATCGCTCGCGTACAGCGCATACAGCGCACCCCCTGTTGCAGAACGCGCTCCCACATAGACCTCATAACCATCAGGGCTGATTCCAGGAGAAGCATCGAAACTGGAAGCGACGGTAGGCGTAAAATTCCATTTATTATTACCATTCGAATCAAGAGCCGCCACCATATGATCGGTTCCGAAATAAATGTTGCCGGATCCATCCACTGCCGGCGATGAATTGATGGCGCCCAGCGTGCTGACGCCGGAAGAACTGTAGGTTAAATTCGTGGGGAAGTCGGTGGCGGTAGCAGCGGTATCAATGGTGGTGACGCCGGAAGAACTATATTTCCATTTTATGGTTCCGGTCGCCGGGTTGAGTGCATAGAAAAAACCGTCCGTTGAACCTACATAGACGGTTCCGTCCGCTCCGACGGCAGGAGACGATGTCACATTGCCGGCGGTCTGGTATGTCCAGAGTTCAGACAGGACATTTGTGGTGTAGTTGGGCTGGACGGCGTGTATCTTTCCATCGTAGGAGCCAATGTAAATCATTCCGTCGGATGTGATGACAGGCGATGAATAAATGGCGCTTCCCGTGGCGTCCCGCGTCATTTCTTTACCTGTCTGATCAATGGCGTACAGTCTTCCGGCCAAATCCGCCGCATAGACGGCGCCGTTGCTGTCAATGGCCGGTGACGACATGAATGCACCTGCACCGGGGTTGAACTCCCACTTCAGGCTGCCGTTGGGGTAAAAGGCTTTCAATGAACCGCCGCCGATATAAATGACGCCCGATGTATCCACCGCCGGTGACGAACACAGAAAATTACCTGAAGATGCAGACGAACTGACATCCACGGCCCATTTAAGCGCATTGGTCGTTGGTCCCAGATTGGCGCTCTGACCGGTATGGAGGGGATTGTTGCGAAACATGGGCCATCTCTCCGACGCAGTGGCGTTCATGGAGGACAGAACCCCATACAGGCAAATCAAAACCAGAATGCGCCTTCCATGATGAAATTGTTCTTTCATTTTCAACTCCTTTCCAATAAATTAAAAAAATGACTTCAAGGTGTTGTATGAAGTTTGTGAACTTTGAAATACGTCGGGCCTGTGAATCCGGCCTTTTCCCGGAGAGGATGTATCAAAAAATGGCGCGCCACAATGACGAAGGACACAGCGCAACGCAGCATGCGGACATTTTACGAAGCCGTCAAAATTCTCTATTCATCAAACATGATGTAACGGATAAGTCAACAATTATTTTGTTTCTCCAGGTTTCAGATGTATTGTGATGTGGTGGTGATGAGGAATGGAACTGTCCGGCGATAATTTATGAATATCAAACTGTCCGAACGCACCGAGATCGTGGTTGACGGCATTCTTCTGGCATGGATGGCGCTCTTTCTGCTCTCCTATATCGAGTTCCGGGACCTGTTCTCCCTGACGACGACTGCCGGCGGAGATATGGCCTCTCATTATTTTACCGCGCAGTATCTCAGAGATCACCTGTTGCCACAGGGTAAAATCACGGGCTGGTGTCAGGGAAATCTGGGCGGGTTTCCGATGCTCCAGAACTACTTCCCGCTTCCATTTCTGGCTATGGCCGTCCTGTCATGGGTCATGCCGCTTCAGATAGCCTTTAAACTGGTTTCGATATCCGGTGTTTTCCTGCTTCCGGTTTGCACCTGGTTGTTTTTGAGATGGTTACGGCAGCCGTTTCCCGTACCTGTCGCAGGAGCGGCTGTCAGTCTGGCATTTCTGCTGAATGAAGGCAATTCCATGTGGGGCGGCAATGTTTCCAGTACTCTGGCCGGAGAATTTTGTTATGGCGTCGCCTTTTCTCTTTCGATTCTGTGGCTGGGGCTGCTGTATGACCGCATGATGGGCAAAAAGAACTGCCGGATGTGTGGCGTTCTTCTGGCCTTGATCGGGCTTTGCCACGGTTACACGTTACTTTTTGACGGCGTTGTATCCCTGTTTTTTCTGGGAATTCCCGGACGGTTTCGTCAGAACCTCATCAAACTGACACAAATGCACCTGCTGGCCATATTCCTGATGGGGGTCTGGTTGCTGCCGCTTCTGGTGTTTCTTCCCTATACCACCCGATTTAACATTCTGTGGATATTCTATACGCTGAAGCAGGTGGTGACAGAGGTTTTTCCCCTGATCTTCCTGCCGTTCATCCTGCTGAATACAGTGCATATTGTCTGGACGCTGACAGCGTACCGGCGACGGCGCGGCAATGTTCCAACACCACTGATCTTCCTCTGGTACATGACGGCCTGCGGTGCCGGACTGTATGCCATTGGATATCGCCTGGGGGTCGTGGATGTCCGGTTTTTGCCGTTTTTCCAGTTTTGTCTGATACTCGGAGGCATCCCGATTCTGGCGAAACTGCGGCTGCCTTCCCGCGCCGGCGCCGTGGTGGTTGCGTGTGTGGTGGCGCTGGCGACTTCCTTATGGACAGACAGTCAGGTGCATTCCATCCGAAGCTGGAGCCGATTCAATTATGAAGGGTTCGAGAGGAAACCCTATCGGCAATTTTTTTCCGGCATCAATACCTTTTTGAAAGGAACTGAACAGGACCCCCGCGTGGTGTATGAACACAGTTTGATTCACGATCATGCGGGATCGGTTCGCGCCTTTGAATCGCTTCCTCTGTTTTCCGGGCGTTCGACACTCGAAGGCGTCTATATCCAGGCCAGCCTGAACAGCCCCTTCATCTACTACATTCAGTCCGAAATATCCCGGACGCCGTCAACCCCCCTGCCGGACTTTAACTATTCCCGGTTCGATCTGGCGCGAGGCATTGCGCATTTAAACGTGTTCAATGTGAACGATATGATCACTGCCGGGGCGAAGACGCGTGAAGCGGCGGAAAAAAATCCTCTGCTGAAATTCCGCAAACGTTTCGGGCCATATGCCGTTTTTGAGATCGTGAATGCGCCCCATCGGTATGTAGAGCCTGTTCGTCACAAACCCATTCTGCTGCCGATGCAGGATTGGCGGAAACGTTCCTATCAATGGTTTCGGCTGGGAGATCTGTCCATTCCTGTGGTGTTCAAGAATGGCGTCACGGAAAGGGATCGCCATAGATTCAGTATTCCAGACCGGTTCGATCCGAAACATCTTCCGGATGAGCCTGTCGAAAATATTCCATCCGTCCGAGAAGTTATTAAGGACGATGAAATCCTGATGGATGGCGCGGCTGTGGGAAAACCCTTGTGGATTAAGGTCTCGTACCATCCGGATTGGAAAGTCGAAGGCGCGGACCGTATCTATCTGGCGTCTCCGGCGTTCATGTTGATATTTCCCACTGCCTCTCATGTGCGGTTATATTTTGGAAAAACATGGCCGGATTATCTGGGAGCCGGGATGACATGCGCCGCTATTTTTTGTTTGTTGGGGGCGGTGTTCTTCCATCGCCGGGCTTCGATATGGCGGTTTCGGCGCGGCTATATCTGGAGCGCCCGATTTATAGTTGTCGGCATGGTGGCCGTGCTGGTGATGATGGGATACTTACTGGCATTTCATGCTCCCGGCTATCCGACGCTCCCTTATGACAAAGGTGTGGATTTTTTTACCGGACATCGGTATCCGGAAGCCCGGAAGATGTTCAGGAAAGTGATGGACGACTATCCCCAGACAATCGTGTCGGATGACGCCTGCTTTTTATACGCCATGTGTTATTATCGGGAAAATGACTGGAAGAATACCATTCTCAGCCTGAACCTGTTGTTGGAAACATATCCGGAAACCCGTAGAGCCGCCGAAGCCTGGTATCATCTGGGCATATGCCATATGAAAATCCGCGACAACGACAACGCACGCGCCTGTTTTGAAGAAACGATACGGAATTTTCCCGATGAAATCTGGGCGCAATATGCCAGAGACCGCCTCAAGGAATTCCCCCAATGACCCCCCCACAACATGGTTTGACGATTT
>JAJYBO010000039.1 GCA_021778975.1 Deltaproteobacteria bacterium | reverse complement strand
TGCAACTCCACCGCCTCAAAGAAGCCCACTCCTTTACCCCGGCTCATGTTCCTGAGCAGAAAAAGCTCCGGACCGTCTTTTTCCAGATCAGATTTATGACTGTCCCACCATATCTTCAGATCGGTGACAAACTGATACTCGCTTTCCGTGAGAGCGACGGGCTGAATGGTGATTTTTCCCCCTTGCCGGACATGAAACAGCGGCTGAAACAGATGGTTGGCAAAAATACAGGCATTCAACGCCCCTATCTTCAACAAGTCGTTTTTCTTCTTCTCCAGTTCCTGCCTGATCCGCTGTATTCCCTGAATGAGATGTTCCTCATCACCGTCCGCAATGAGCTGATAGACGTCATCTTGAGGAATGTTGTCATCATCCGGCGTCAGATCGCGAAGCTCCAGGCGCGGCTCGATGTATTCGCGCTTTCGGTAGTTATAGTAATGGTCGCAGTATCGTTTCAGAAGTTCTATCGCCACCTGCTGCAAAAGGAGTATCCCGTCAAAGCTATCCGGATTCAAACGAGCTTCCGGAAGATAAAGTGTGTACCAGTTTGGATTCTTGAGCAGCCGGATGATACCCTCCTTCGTAATATTGATATTGTACCAACTCCGCTCACGCTTGAACCGTTCCAATTCAAAAAAGAGCGTATCGTAATCCAGAAGGGCCAGATGTCGTTCGCGTAGCATCACCCTATCTTTCTGAGTTGTCAGGGCCGTTCCACAAGATCGCATGGCGTGAATGCGGGGATACCAGTCTGCAATTACCGTGTTATGCATCATACAGTCCGGAATGTCACCAACCGTGAGAACAGGTGCATCCTTCTTGAAATCGTATTCCTTACCGTCGGAAGACTTCCGCTTCGGGCGCATGATTTTTAGCTTTTTAGCGAAATCACAGGTGACGTTCAAAGGGATCGTAATGATCTTGCGCCGCTCGTTGCCGGGCAGACCTTCCTCCTTGAGAAATTCACGGAATTTTTCCATGAAGTCAGCTTCAATACCGAACACATTCAGCGTTTCCAGTTCCTCAATAAATGTTGGACGAACTGGCGCATGAGAATGGCTGCTTCGCTTGAGGCGCCACGCGTACCCTTTCAAGCGGACACCCCGCCCGAAAAGCTGAATAATCTGAGAACCTTCCGAACGTCCTACATGCATCAATCCCAGGGTGCTGACCCGCCAGCAGTCCCAACCTTCGACAAATTTCTTGGAGCCGATCAGCAGGTTGACCGGCGATGCGGAATCCTTCACGGAGGCGAACATGGCCCCGGTAAAGTTGCTGTCCGCTACCGTAAGACAAGCGCCATTTCGCGCCGCAATGATAGCTACATGGTCGCACAGACTTTTCGCATCGCCCACATTGATCAGACCAAAAATCGTGTTGGCGTCACCCACCCGCAACGCCACTTCACCGGACTCACCTTTGATGCGATTTAACGACAGGCGGCCGCCTGCGGCGTTGTTGAACACCCTATCCAGAATATCTCGATAGAGGAACTCGATGGTTTCACCGCCATTCATCGCCCGGGCCAGAAAGGTAAAAGCACCAGCGAAAATGTCATTGCCATCCTTATCCACCAGACCGGTATCCTGACCGCTTCCGGTAAGGATATCGTGCATATGTCTTATCGCTGTCTGTGAGTTGTATAGAAAATCGGCGATGAACTGAACGATAAGGGCCACATCCGTGGCCACAATCTGTTCGTCTTTAGTCATTTTTCCGGAAGAAACCGTGCTGCCGACAAACACCCATAATGGCTTTTCCAGGTTGAACGCTTCATATTCCCTGACTTTTTCCTCGTAAATGCGAAGTTGCTGATAGAATTTGAGCAGGCAGGCCGTCATATAAGCAGATCGGGCTTCATCGAAAGATTTCGGTAAGTTCAGTATCTGATAATCCTTGCCAAAACCGTCTTCATAAAACCATCGGTATGAGTAATCGAAAAGGACCGCTTTCGCATAGCCATTCTCGAAATCCACATTGCCGGAAGCGCGAACAGCCTGTTCGAAGGTTGCCGAATACTCGAAAGTGAACCCTTTGGCGCAAAGGTCAGAACGCCGGGTGAACCAGACGCCTTCGTCCCTACCGCTCATGCCGCGATGCCCTTCATCCACCAGAAGCAGGTTCTGGTCGCCAAGGCTGCGGGCGGCGATAGTATTCGGCCCTTCTTGGTCGGCAAGCTTGGTAATCTCCAGCACATCCACATGTCCAAGCCCTCTGGCGCCGCCGAACAGCTCGCCACGAAACTGGAGATAACTGGCTGCGGAGATATCACTTTCCCTGAACTCGGCAATATGTTGTTCCGAAAGCCGTTCATTGGGTGTCAGCAGAATAACGCGGGAAAGTTCCCTGTCCTTGCCGTGCATTGCTGCATAGTGGCGGTATTGCAGCAAATTGACATGCATCAGCAGCGTCTTGCCGCTGCCGGTGGCATTCTGGAGGCAGAGTTTGTTGAGATCGTCCTCGTTGTAGGCCGGCATATCGGCATAATCGTACCAGCGACGATTGAAGCGCTCCAAAAAAGCGTTGAGATCGTTCAGCAACCCCTCTCGATCGCTGAAAAAACGATCCAGATATATCTCGACAAAGAGCAGGGTCAGCCACTGGTAATACTTCCACACCACCAGACGACGGCGTTTTCCGTTGATGGTCTGGGTGTGGCGAACAATGTTCTGCTCATAGGTCAGAAGCATATCGTGATGGATCCGGAAACCTTGGAACTCCGTATCGAGGGGATTATGGCTGAACAGTGGGCTATTGCCAAGATGGTGATAGAAAAAATGCAGGTTGTCTTTGTCTAAACCTTCCAGACGCTGATCGCGAATTGATTCGGCCAACATGTGAAACGGACGCTCCCCCCTGCCGTCGCTTCTGTGTTCAGCGAGTAGATTGATTCCAAACAGGCTGATAATCCACTGATTCAGCAGCAATTTATTGTTAAAACCATGCTGTTTTGGTCCATTGGATTGGCGTTTTGCCATGATTGCCCCTTTCCCCACTATTCCGTCTCCCACATGCGTTTCATGAATTCTTCTTCGATGAGGCGGACTTCCCAGGTTTCGTCATTCCGCCTCAGATTGGGCAGATTGTTGGTGCCATTGACATAGATGACATCAAACTTGAGTCGGCGGGTATTGATGCGGTCATTCTGGAACCATTCATCCAGCATCAGATTGTCTTTCTCGATATCGCGAGTGAGCCGGCGCCAGACGATCAGTACGGACAAACGGACGTTCCCCCCTTCAGTATCGGGATTGGCCGGATACTTGGGCATCCAACCTTCCATTTTGCGGAACCACCAGGAGCAATTGACACTGTTCGATGAACAGTGATCAATTTGTTTCATACAACCATCGAGAACCAGTTTGGTGGTCTGGTCTTTAGGAACTTCGGTATCTTCGATACGGTTGAACTCGGCGGTGAATTCCTGTGGCTCGGCAATACGGGTGACACGCAGGCCGATCAGACAGTTGAAAGTTTCGATCAGATCCACCGGACGGGTGACGTATTCGTCACTTCCCGGTTTCTTGACGTCAAGGGCGTAGGCGGTTGGATCGGCAAAAGCGTCTATGTTCAGAAGAGATTGGCTCCCCCGGCTTTCCACATCCAACAGATAGTGCAGCATGAAGTCTTCCTTGAGTGCAGGGATGGCGGTTATCGCTTTTTTGCGAAGCGGGTTCTCGTCGAAGCGGAGGTTGTTGAGCGTGTCTTCGTAACTTTCTAACCTGATGTACTTTATGGCATGACTGCAACCTAAAAAACCTGCTGCATCCCTGGCTGCAATCTCTTCAGATATCTGAATTTCAGAATCAATCCTGGCTATTTCACCAACTATGAGCTGGCGGTCGTATTGATACACGGTTGCATCCTGGTATCCTGAAAGGTTTTCTAATTCACCCACCAAATCCTTTCGCCGCTTTTTCAATCCACAGATATGACGGTTATATCGTTGAGGTTTTCCACTGTCCCAACTTGCGGAGTAAATGGCTTTTTTAATGCGCGGAAGAAGGATTTCATCGAAATGTAACCCCATTTCAGAGAGCAGGTATTTTCTTCGCCCCCCATCGGCTCTGTTCATAGAGATAACAGCATGAGCAGTTGTCCCTGAGCCGCCAAAGAAATCAAGAATTTTCGCAGAAATATTATTGTTTGTAATGATTCTCAGGCAATCTTCAACAGCATACAATGATTTTGGAAATGAGAATATATATGCCTTACCGAACATTGCAGTAAGCAGATTTGTTCCATGTGAGCCTGCGCCATACCTGGATTTATCCCACCACGTACCTGGCAAAGATCCCTCAGCATTGAGATAATTCTTACGATATATCTGTATCTGACCATTGTTTCCCTTATCTGCTTTGACATGATCAGGGTATAGTTTAACACGGTCACTCCCCCATTTCCAAACCCTCTCATTGCCGTCTTCGTCAATCGGATACACGACCGTTTCCTCTTTCGAAATGCTTTCCAATATCTCCCATTTTTTGGTTGCATCATCCCATTTCATTTCAGGAATGCGATAACCGTTATTTATGGCGATAATTGGATAAAACTGTTTTGGTCTGTCACTGCGAGAGGAATCCGTTCCTGTTTTTCTGAAGTTTTCCCACAAGAAACGATTACCTTCTTCATCAATCTCACTGTAACGACCAATTTGTTTGTCAGAACGGCTCAGTCTGCCTGCCGATTTAAAATCATTTGATACCTTATAAAAAAGACCATACTCATGATTGATCGAAAAACCCTGTACAGTTGACCGCCCCTGTGGATTGCTTCGAATGACAACCGTTGCAAGGTTATTTTCGGTTCCATAAATCGTATCAAGCTCATCTTTCAGAATATTTTTTTCAAAATCATCAATGGTTACACATATGCCCCCATCTGACTTCTGAAATCGCTTTATTAAGAGCAGGCGATCATACATTAAAGAAGCCCATGAGCTATTCTTGTAACCATTTTTATAAATTATTTCCGATGCGTCTGTGTTGTATGGGGGGTCGAGATACACACCATCAATCGTATTTCCATATTGCCGTTCTAACAAGATTGCAGATTGGAAGTTATCGGAGTTGACCAATACCCCATCTATTGATTCATCGAAATTCTCTATCGAAGCCACCAGCCGCGTCTTGAAATCGTCATCAAAAAACCGGGTGTCCAGCACCAGTTTATTGTTCACCTTGAGAAATTCGGTTGTCAGAGGCCGAGAAAATCTGGGGCTGTAAAGATCGCCCTGAATCTCGTTAATCGCAAACAATGATATCCATTCATCTATCTGGTCGTTATTTATGACGATTTCAGGATATAGCGCATCCGGAACCCGGTCGAGAGTAATGCAGTAGTGGGTCTCGATGACAAACTTCTTCTTGAGCCAGAGTTTTTTCTGGAAATTCTCGAGTTGGGCAAGAAACTCTATCAACTTGCCTGAAATCCTGCGCAGCACCTTGATCCTGGTCAGATAGCTCTCGACGATCGGCACATCGGCATTTTCAATGTCATCGAGGTACATGACCTCATTTTTGATGTAGAAATCCAGCTCACGACGCAGAAACCCACCTAAATCCTTGTGGATAAAATAATCCCTGGTGTTGCGAGTGGTGTATTGGTTGATGTACCTGGCCAGCAGGGGGCGATTTTTGTCGCTATCGGTGGGTGAAGGCGTTTTGAACGCATCCAGAAAGAGGTGAATCCTGGGATTTGTCTCTGCCCCAAATGCCAGCTTCCTTAAAATGGTGTTCACCGCCTCGGTGTTGCGTTTTTCCCGCCAGGCATTTTCCTGCCCTGATCTTTCAGTATCCGGACGGTATTCAAAATTGACGATCAGCTCACCAGACTCGGTTATGATGACGGGATTGTCATCATGAAGAATAAAAAAACGTTTATTTGCGTCTGAAGTCTTGACGTTTCCGTGTTCTCCGTCCGTGGCATCAACAACACGGAATTGAACCCTGAGCGGTGAATCATCATCTATAGAAAATGGAATACCGATCTGATTCTGATCTCGCAGCGCCTGAAGTTCTTTTGCCCGCCGTAAATCGAAGGTAAAATTGGAAAAGTATTCGGCTGTTTTGATATAATACTGATCGGCATTGGCCCAATACAACTTCACTTCCTCTCCGTTATAAGGGATGGCGAAAGGGGCCGCCTTGCCCGGTGTTTCTCGTGTATAGTAACGCCTCGATATAAAATCTCCATCATCGTAGTAACGCTCGAAGAAACGATACAGGTGGTCATAGACATCCGCCTCGGCGCGCCCCCTATCTAAGACAACATCGAGAGCCGCTCTTGCCTTTTTGACAGGGTTGGTTTTTTCAGGGGTGGATACCCCGAAGTCCCTGGCCATCTGAATGGCCTTTTCATACGCCGACTGCAAGTTGGCTTTTCGGGTGTCATCAACATCGCTGAAGGCATCCGACACAATTTTCATCAGATCATTTGCAATAAAATCCTGCACCTCTTGCGACATGGCGTGCATGATGCGGTAAAAACCGAAATCAAGATCCGGCTGATCGAGCCGGAACAGCTCGGAGAGCTTCTTCAAAAGACGGCGGCGAAGCTGTTCAATACCTGACATACCTTGTTCTCCTCTTTGAACCACGAACATAAGATAGCGTTACTTTTTCCATAAGCCATTTGTATATTCGATATCCTCGTAAAAAGTCAAATTTCAGACGGGCTCGTAAAATGTTTGCAGGCAAGGCGCTCAAAGCATGAGGAGTGAGGCGTACTGTTGGGTAGGCCGCAACGACGAAGGATGCAGCGCAACGCAGCATCCGGACTTTTTACGAAGCCGTCAATATTGACACCACGCGGACATGAAAAAAAGCTGGCTTTTTAAAGGTATTCTGATAACATTTTCGCTCTGGCAGGGTCATTGGGAACGAATCTCCTCAACGACATTGACGAGATGTATGGGGAACGCCGCTCGTTTCCACGAGAAACAGCCATAACACATTGTTTTTCTAATCATATTTCTTGATAGTCAAAGGAGTGTCACATTGTCAGTAGCCAAACATATCGAAACCATCATGTCCAAATCTTCCTGGATTCGGAAGATGTTCGAGGAAGGCGCCCGGCTCAAGGCCATTCACGGCGCCGGAAATGTGTATGATTTCAGTCTGGGAAACCCGAATCTGGAACCTCCGGGGCAGTTCAGGGCGATTCTCGAAGAGCTTGTCCGGCGGGATTTTCCCGGCTGCCACGGGTATATGCCCAACGCGGGCTATCCGGATGTCCGCAAAGCGGTCGCCGACTATGTCGGCAAGGAGCAGGAAGTCGCCATGTCGGCCGATAACGTCATCATGACCTGCGGCGCCGCCGGCGGCCTGAATGTCATTTTCAAGGCCATTCTCGATCCGGGAGACGAGATACTCTCTCCGACGCCCCATTTCGTGGAATACGGATTTTACGTGAGCAATCACGGCGGCGTACTCAAAACCGTCGCCACCCATCCGGATTTCACCCTGAATCTCGAAGCGATCGAAACGGCCATAACCCCCAACACCAAAGCCGTGCTGATCAACTCTCCCAACAACCCCACCGGACAAATATACTCCCGCGAGAGCCTTGAGCGCCTGGGGGCGCTGCTGACCCGCAAAGGCAAAGCGCTGGGCCGCACCCTGTATCTGATTTCCGATGAACCGTACCGGAAGATCGTCTATGACAACGCCCGTGTGCCCAGCATCTTTTCGGCGTATGCGGAAAGCATTTTGACTACATCTTATTCCAAAGACATCTCCATTCCGGGCGAACGCATCGGGTTTATCGCGATCAACCCGGCGGCTTCTTGCAAAGATTCCCTGGCGGCCGCCATGGCGCTCACCAACCGGATACTGGGATTTGTCAACGCGCCCGCCCTGATGCAGCGGGCTGTCGCCCAGCTCCAGGGCGCCAGCGTGGATATCTCGGCATATACCATAAAACGGAACCTGCTGTGCGCGGGGCTTGCCGAAAGCGGATATAAATTTATCCGGCCTCCGGGAACATTTTATGTGTTTCCCCAGACCCCGATAGCCGACGATGTCGAATTTGTCCGGGAGCTTCAGAAGGAACTGATTCTGGTGGTTCCGGGAAGCGGTTTCGGAACGCCGGGGCATTTCAGAATCGCTTTCTGCGTGTCCGACGACATCATCGCCCGCTCGCTGCCGGGATTCAACCGCGTCATGAAGCGTTTTACAGGCCGGTAGGCGCAGGATATCGGCATATGACACAAAAACGCCTTTCTTTTATGCGTCCCGGCGGGTGCGCCCGTCGGAAGACGGAAAGGCGACACCCAGCCGCTTCATCTTTCGGAACAGCGTGCTTTTATGGATGCCAAGCGACCTGGCGGCTGCCAGCCGGTTGAAACCAGCCTGCTCCAGCGCTCGCTGGATAGTTTGGGTTTCCATCAGGGCGCGGGATGCGTGGATATCGAAATCCGCCAACGGAACAACGCTTCTGGCCGTCAGATCTTCCGGCAGGTGACGGATATCAATCACACCGCCCTGACACAGGATAAAGGCATGTTCAATGGCGTTTTCCAATTCCCGGATATTCCCCGGCCAGTCATGGGCCATCAGCAGAGAAAGCGCTTCCGCGGAAACACCCTGAATGGATTTCTTCTGAAGCCGGTTGAAACGGCTGATAAACTGAGAGACAATCAGCGGGATATCTTCCTTGCGCCGGCGCAGCGGCGGCAGTTCGATACGGACGACGTTGATCCGGTAATACAGATCTTCCCGAAAGACACGATTGCGCACCTGCTCCGCCAGGTCTTTGTTGGTTGCAGCGACCACCCGCACATCGGCGGCTTCGGAACGGGTTCCACCCAGCGGTTCATAGGTGCGCTCCTGAAGCACCCGCAGCAGCCGCACCTGAAGCGCAGGACTCACTTCACCGATTTCATCCAAAAACAGCGTTCCGCTTTTCGCCAGGGCGAAACGTCCGGATTTGTCTTTGACAGCGCCCGTAAAGGCGCCGGCCTTGTATCCGAAGAGTTCCGACTCCAGCAGAGGATCCGGCAGGGCGCCGCAATTGACCGCAACAAACGGCGCCTTGCTGCGATGGCTCAGTGCGTGGATGGTCTTGGCCACAAGTTCCTTGCCGGTGCCGGTTTCCCCCAGAATCAGAACGGTGCTGGGGCTGGCGGCGATAGCGGGCAGCACCTCGAATATCTTCTGCATGAGGGGGCTTTGACTCGCCAGTTCTCCCACATGAAAGCGGCTTTCCAGTTCCTGACGCAGTGCTTCGATTTCACTTAAATCCCGGAAGGTTTCCGCCCCGCCGATGACATTCCCGTCTCCATCCCGAAGCATCGCCGTGGAAACACTGACCGGAATACGGCCGCCGTCGGCGTCAATGATATAGCCGGATTGTCCGATAACGGCCTTTCCGGTCTGAAGCGTCCGGCGCAGCGCGCATTCGGCTTCGCACATGCTCGAACGGAACACCTCGGAACAAAGCCGCCCGACAGCCTCGCTCCGGGATGTCCCCGTGATTTTCTCGGCGGCCCGGTTGAACGATGTAATCCGCCATTCGCCGTCCACCGTGAAGACGCCGTCGGAGATGCTTTCCAGAATGGCCTCCGTTGACGTCAGAACGGAATGCCGTTTTGTTTTTCGAGAATTACTCACATCGAGAATGTCCTCTTGATTCGATCAGGGATTTGGACGAATTTGACCTGCCCGTTTATGGTATGTATAGTAATCATTATCGGCCTGACAGCAACCGGCGGACAGCACAGGTTTTTCGCGAATAACAGATGATTGAGGAATAGTTGCATGGTGAATCGAATTCTTTCTGCTTTTCAGAAGCGATATGTGGCGTTTCTCCGATATTTGAATGTTCACGATCAGACATTTCTGATCATTCTGGCCACCTTGATCGGCCTCGTTGTCGGTGCATTCACGCTGGCATATGTGAGAATGATGGAGTTTGCCAGTGAATTTTTCATGCAGATAATCCCCAAATGGGTCAACGCTGGAAGAATTACATACATATTCATGCCTGCTTTGGGAGCGCTGTTGCTGTGGCCTTTCGTCAAGTTTTTTCCGAAAGAAACCGAAAAAGATGGCGTACCCGCCGCGATAGAAGCGGTGGCCCTGCGCAATGGGGTGATGCGATGGACCAGTTCACTGGTATGTATGGTCATGTCGTCCATCACCCTGGGATCCGGAGGCTCCGCCGGCAGTGAAGGCCCCATCATTCTGATCGGCGCCGCCATATCTTCGGGGGTGGGACAACTTCTTCAGGTCGCTGGAAATCGCCTTCGCGTCATCGTCGCCTGTGGCGCCGCGGCCGGCATCGCCTGCATTTTCAACGCGCCGATTGGCGGCGTGCTGTTTTCACTGGAAGTCGTCATCGGAGAATTCAACATTCAGTCTTTCAGTCCGATCGTCGTAGCCTCGGTCGTGGCGACATCGTTTTCCAGAGCGTTCATCATGCACGGTCCAATACTCAGAATTCTTCCGTACGGCCAGTTCAGCTCCTGGGAAATCATGCTGTACGCCCTGATGGGCGTGTTAATCGGTCTGGTCGCTTCCGGGTTTGTACGCACCATGCAGAAGGTGGAACATTTTTTTTCACACCGCGTTTCTCTCCCCAAGGGCTTGAAACCCGCATGTGGCGGGCTGGCAACCGGTCTGTTGGGGTTTTTCTATCCGCAGGTACTGGGCTTTTCTTATGAGCCGATCAAGTTGGCCATTGCCGGACATTTTATTCTCACGACGCTGATCGTGCTTCTTATTCTCAAGATTTTTGCGACCTCCTTTACCCTGGGATCCGGAGGCTCCGGGGGCGTACTCTGTCCCTGTCTTTTCATGGGTGCAATGCTCGGAATGGCGTGTGGTATCGTGTTCAAGTATGTATTCCCGAACATCACCGGAAATCCTGGATGCTACGGCGTCGTGGGGATGGGCGCCATGCTCGGCGCTGTCGTACAGGCGCCCATGACGGCTATCATCATCATTTTCGAGCTGACCAACCGCTATACAGTTATACTCCCCATGATGACCGCCTGTATCATGGCGACGATGGTTCAACGGAAGATGCTTTCAGGCTCCATTTACACCCTCAATCTGGCGAAAAAAGGCATTGACATCGTCGCCGGCAGGGAGATCGGGATTCTGACGACCCTTCAGGTCAAAGATGTTATGGACCCCCATGTCACCCAAATTCATGCGAACACCCCCTACGAGGCAATGTTGAAGCAGTGCCTGACCGCAAGCTGCAATTATCTGTATGTGGTGGACAGCAGCAGGGGCCTGGAAGGGGTGATTTCATTTTCCGATATGAGGGAGTTTGTTTTCGAAGAGGATTTCAGGTATCTGGTTGTCGCCAAAGACATTTACAATCCTCATGTGGTTTATGTGAACGAGACGGACAGCTTATCCGCGGCGCTCAACAAATTCAGCTTCATCGGTATGGAGCAACTACCTGTTGTGGAACAGGTCAATGGCAGAAAAATTCTGAAAGGTGTCATCACGCAAAGCCACCTTCTGAATGCCTACCGCAACGAGATGCTGAAAAGATCGCTGATGACAGCGCCGGCAAGCGATTGATAGATATCTCAAAACAGAGCATCTACAAACATTTCCGGATCAAATCGCTGCAAATCCTCGATTTTTTCACCGGCGCCGATGTATTTCAGCGGCAGGTTCAGCTCATGGCAGATGCTGATCACGATGCCGCCTCTGGCGGTGCCGTCCAGTTTGGTCAGCGCCAGAGCGGTGACCCCGATCGCTTCATGAAACAACCGCGCCTGCATGACCGCGTTCTGCCCGGTGGTGGCATCCAGCACCAGAAGCGTTTCGTGGGGCGCATCCGGAATTTTTTTGGTAATGGCCCGCCGAATTTTCTTGAGTTCCTCCATCAGGTTCACACGCGTGTGAAGCCTGCCTGCCGTATCCACAATCACGATGTCCGCATTGCGGGCGACCGCGGCTTCCACCGCATCGAAGGCCACTGCCGCGGGGTCGGCGTTGGCTTTGTGTCGTATCAGCGTCGCGCCGGATCTGTCCGCCCATATCTGAAGCTGTTCGACCGCGGCCGCCCGAAACGTATCGGCGGCGGCGATCAACACTTTCTTGCCATCCGCGGTAAATTGGGACGCCAGCTTGCCAATGGTGGTGGTTTTTCCGACGCCGTTGACGCCGACCACCATCATGACCCACGGTCTGGACAAGACACCCGACTCTGTCGTATCTGCCGGAACCGCAAGCAATTCCAGCATCTCGCGCTTTAACGCAGCCTTAACGGCGTCGGAATCTCCCGATATATGAGAAATTTTCTGAATCAGTTCTCCGGCCGTCTGAACACCGATGTCGGCAGTAATCAGAATTTCTTCGAGTTCCTCTAAAAAGGCATCGTCTATCGGACGCTTTCCTGAAAAAAGTTTGTCAATATCGGTTGTCAGTATCCGCCGTGTTCGGGAAAGGCCGTTTTTAAGGCGTGACAGCAGCCCGGAACGCGATGAAGACGGAGCTGACACCGGCTGCGTATCCGTAGATATCGGCGTATTTTCTTCGGAATTAACAGCGGCGCCATCCGCCGCCCCCTGTTTTTTAAACCAGTTGAAAGCCATTATTTCCCCTAATGATTACATGATTTGATATATGATCCAAATGATGTCCACGCCGCCTTCGGATTTTTCGCTCAAGAGGCCACCGGCGACGTGTCGGAATCAACGGTTTTGGGGCCCAGAATTGTCCGAATATCCCTGTCATCGATTTTTTCTTTTTCAAGAAGCAGCCGCGCCATCTCTTCCAGTTTATCCCGTTTGTCTTTCAGAATCTGCATGGCGTCTTCATAACAGGTATTGATAATGCTTTGCATTTCCCTGTCCATCGTCTCTTCGAATTGTTCCGAACCGCGCCGGATTGTCGGCCCCTGCCCGAGAAACGCTCCCTGATGCTTTTCAACCAGGGAAAGATTCGGCGCATACTGGCTCATGCCGTAAACCATGAGCATGTTTCGGACGATTGCGGACACCTTTTCAAGGTCGTTGGAAGCGCCGGTGGAAACCTCGCCGAAAGTCAGCGCCTCCGCCGCCCTTCCCCCAAGCAGTCCCTTGATCTTCCCCAGCAATTCGGCCCGCGTCATCAAGAAACGGTCCTCAAGCGGGGTCTGCATGGTATATCCCAGCGCACCGACCCCCCGCGGCACAATCGAGACCTTCTGAACCGGGTCCGCACCGGGTGTCAGATGTCCCACAATGGCATGTCCGGATTCATGGTATGCCACGACTTCTCTTTCGTGCGGATTGATCAGTCTGTTTTTCTTTTCGATGCCGGCCACGACCCGTTCAATGGCATCCTGAAAATTACGGTGTGAAATTTCGTTCTGATTTTCCCGTGACGCCAAGAGCGCCGCTTCATTGCAGACATTGGCGATTTCCGCACCGGCAAAACCCGGCGTGGCAGCGGCAAGCAGTTTCAGATCAACATCGCTTCGAAGCGTCAACTGGCGAGTATGCACTTTGAATATAGCGATACGTCCGGTCAGATCGGGACGATCAACCAGTATCTGCCGGTCGAAACGGCCGGGACGCAGCAACGCGGGGTCCAGAACTTCCGGACGGTTGGTGGCGCCCATGATGATGATGCCGATTTTGGAATCAAAACCGTCCATTTCCGTCAGCAACTGGTTCAGGGTGTTTTCACGTTCGTCGTTCCCCCCCATATAGGCGCCCTGGGCGCGGTTTTTGCCGACAGCGTCCAACTCATCAATAAAGATGATACACGGCGCTTTGGTTTTGGCCTCCTGAAACAAATCCCGAACCCGGGAAGCGCCCATACCGACAAACATTTCGACAAAATCCGAGCCGCTCATATTGAAGAACGGAACGCCCGACTCTCCGGCCACAGCTCTGGCCAAAAGCGTCTTGCCGGTTCCCGGCGGACCGATCAGCAGGATGCCTTTGGGAAGCTTGGCGCCCAAACGGGAATAGCGATCCGGTGTTTTCAAAAAATCAACGACTTCCCGGACTTCCTCCACGGCTTCATCCACGCCCGCCACATCTTCGAAAGCCACTTTCCGGGAAGGATCCATTTCGTATATCTTGGCTTTGCTCTTGCCCAGATTCAAAAAATTATTGCCTTTGCTCATCCTGCGAATCAGGAAATTCCACACGACAAAAAAGAATGCCATGGGAAGAATCCAGTCCGAGATGAAATGAGACAACCAGTGAGATTCGATTTTGCCGCGATAATCCACCCCGTGACTCTGAAGATCGGCCAGGAGCTGCGGATCGTGTAAACGGATCACTATAAACTGCCGATTCGGTTCCTGTTGATATTCCTGGGTCAGATGTCTGAAATCTACATACCATGGCGTTCTTTTCAGAGGAGGCGAAAAATGGGTATGCGGCGAAGCACCGTTTTTTCCCGCAGTGGCGCCCGGGATCGGCGGCGCTTTTTCCATACCGAAAATCCGTTCCTGCTGAATAATGACACTCTGAAGCTTGTTTTCCTGGAGCAAATCACGAAACTGGCTGTATGAAATTTCCTTTACCGCCGGTTCCGAGAAAAAAACCGATTCCAGAGAAAAAATCAGTGCAAACAGAAACAGGTAATAACCAATTGAAAATTTATGTTGTTTTTCCATTGCTATGCAGTCCTCGGCGCCGGTTCAGTTCAATGGGATGCCAAATTCCATATATTCTGCTGGCAACTGGGTTCTTTTCAAATCACCTTCCCAGCCCAACCAATTAGATGATCCAATCCCATTAAACTGAACCAGCGCCCGTATGTGTACACTCATAGTATGCACATAAACAAATTGAAGTCAACCTCGGCGACTTCGTAAAAAAGGTACGCCCCACGCCTCATGGCTTGAGCGCATTGCCTGCAAACTTTTTACGAAATCGTCCGAAATTCGATTTTTTACGAAAGCATCAATAATGGCATGTCAATATGTACATTGTGCAATTTCTCAACAGCCTGAATTTATAGAATTGATTTGTATCGTGCGAAAACTGGGTTTGTTCAAATACACACTTGACCTCACTTTATGAATTTGTGTAAAAAGTGAGATAAAAATTGAGTGATTACGGCAAGAAAATGGAGAAATTAACAGAAAAACAGGGTGTTCTTTGTTGAAAATACCCTTACAGGAATTAAGGCCAGTTATCAGAATGAATGACGAATATCTCTCAATCGGTTTCAGAAACGTTGACCGTACAGAAAATCAGACTGCATACGTTACCTGTCTAAATTTTTTGAATTCACTGCCATATTTCAAAGAATACAAGCTGAGAACTTACGAACTCTTACAGCTTGAACGGGGAATGACAGTTCTTGAAGCCGGTTGCGGGCTTGGAGATGATGCTTTCAGGATTGCCGAACAGATAATGCCTGGCGGAAAAGTAGTGGCTTTTGATGCGAGTGCCGTCATGATTGCAAAGGCCAGATCAAACGAACGCTCTATAAATCTGCCTGTGGAGTTTCAGACAGGTGATATCCGGAAATTGCCTTTTCCGGATCATTCATTTTCACGATGTCGGGTTGATCGTGTACTGCAACATATTCCTCAACCTGAAACAGCCGTTTTCGAACTGGTACGTGTCCTTGAGCCTT
>JAJYBO010000265.1 GCA_021778975.1 Deltaproteobacteria bacterium | reverse complement strand
GATTTTAGACGTGTCGTGAGTTCATCATATCCTGGGCGTTCTGTAAATGCTTTTTTTATACCCCGAGTCGCAATCCACCGGATACCCCCTGCCCGGTTTACAAATTTGACGGCTTCGTAAAAAGTCCGGATGCTGCGTTGCGCTGCATCCTTCGTCGTTGCGGCGTACCATAAGTACGCCTCACTCCTCAAGATTTGCGCGTCTTGCCTGCGGCCTTTTTACAAAGCCGTCTGAAATTCGACTTTTTACGAGAGCATCAAATTTGCTTGTATCCATGCGTCAAGTTCCGCCTGCACCCGCTTATATTCGGCGGAAATCTGGTGCAAGAGTTCCGGCGCATCCGTCATGGCGTTTTCTCGCACGGATCGCTCCAGTGTTTTGCAGAGTTCAGAAAAATGCACAGCGCCAATCAACGCACTGCCGGATTTGAGAGAATGCGCGGTGCGCTCCAGAACACTGAAATCGGCGCTGTCAAAGCTCTGCTTCAAAATCGCCAGTTGTTTTGGCGTTTCGGACAGGAAATCTCTCAGGATATCGGCGGTCATATCCCCCATTGTATCTTGAAACTGCGCAAAAACGGATGTATCCATAACCACTGCTTCGGTCACCGACTTCGACCCGGAGGCCACCTCCGGCGGAACGGCTTCGCCGACCGATTCCCCTGGTCCGTGACATCGGCTCAGCGCCAGAATGAGTTCATCCGTGTTGACAGGTTTGCTGATATAGTCATTCATCCCCGCTGCAAGACATTTTTCCCTGTCGCCCTTCATGGCGCTGGCCGTCATGGCGATGATCCAGGGTTGGCGAGATTCCGGAAAATTTTTACGGATGTACCCGGTCGCCTCTATGCCATCCATTTCCGGCATCTGGACATCCATCAGCACCACATCATAGAACTGCCGGCGAAGTGATGCGATGGCTTCCAGACCGTTTCCGGCAATATCCGCACGGTATCCGATCCGCTCCAGAATACGCACCGCCACTTTCTGGTTGACGACATAATCCTCGACCAGCAATATCCGCAGGGGATTACGAACACCAATGCCGGAATCCATCCGGGCTGCGGAAATAGGCGCAGCGGTATCCGGTTTCACGGCACCGAAAATTTCCCGCAGGGTATCATACAGAACAGATGCCTTGATGGGTTTGGTCAGAAAGGCCGCAAAATCAGCGCTGCCGTCACAGACTTCTTTCTGTCCCAGGGATGTCAGCATAACCAGCGGAAGTTCCCGGGCGCTGCGATGCTGGCGAACTTCCGCAGCAAGCATGAGACCGTCCATCCCCGGCATTTGCATATCCAGAATTCCCAGATCGAACGGTTCACCGCTGCGAATTTTCTGCAGAGCGTCCTCCGGAGTAGCGGCTTCGACAGGCTGCATCCCCCAGCCCCGGGTCTGAAGTGACAGAATGCGGCGGTTACTGGCATGGTCGTCAACAATCAACACCCGTTTTCCGATCAGATCCGGCTGATGGGTCAGCAGATATTTCGGGGTCGGCGCTTCGGCGCCCTCGACGGTCAAAATGAAATGAAACGTGGCGCCCTGTCCGGAAATGCCCGCGCTTTCAACCCAGATGGAACCGCCCATCATTTCGATCAGACTCTTGCTGATGGCCAGCCCCAAACCTGTTCCGCCGTACCGGCGGGTGGTGGAGGCATCTACCTGACTGAAAGAGCGGAAGAGACGGTCCAGTTTATCCGGCGGAATGCCAACGCCAGTATCCTGAATTAAAAAATGAAGGCTGACATGCTGCGCCGGCAGCGATGAAACGGCCTCGGGGTGAACCTCCAGAACCACGTCTCCCCGTTCCGTGAATTTCACGGCGTTGTTCAGCAGGTTGATCAGAATTTGTCGCAACCGCGTTACATCGCCCATCAACGCGATCGGCGTGCCTTCGCCAACCAGATACACCAGATCGAGACCTTTTTCCGCGGCGCGGGCCGCCACCAGATCCAGCGCCGATTCAATGCAGTCTCGAAGGACGAACGGCTGCTTTTCCAGATCGAGCTTTCCGGCCTCTATTTTCGAAAAATCCAGAATATCGTTGATAATGGTCAGTAAAGCATCGCTGCTCGAACGCACGGTCTCGGCAAACTCCGTTTGTTCCGGACTCAGCCGCGTATCCAGCAACAGGCCGGTCATGCCGATAATGGCGTTCATAGGGGTTCGGATTTCATGACTCATGTTGGCCAGAAATTCACTTTTGGCGCGTGATGCGGATTCCGCCGCTTCCTTAGCGATGTTCAGCTCGGAAGTGCGCTCCTGCACCAGTTCTTCCAGATGCTGCTGATAGTGTTCCAGTTTCTGTTGCGCCTGCCTGCGCTCCTCTACTTCGGAGCGAAGTTCATTGCTGTAAGATTCAAGTTTTTCCAGAAATTGGTTGAAGAAAGCGGATAACCGCCCGATCTCATCTTCGGAATCCGCGGGCGCCCGTATGGACAGATCTCCCTGGGCGCCGCGTCTGAACAGATCCATGAGATTTTGAATCGGACGGGTGATGGAAGCACTGACCCACAGCGTCAAAACCAGTGTCAGCACCAGCGTGACGGCAACTGTCGCCAGTATGACGTTACGCACGGTATAGAGCGGTTTGTTGAACTCGTCATAATAGCCGGATGAAGCCACAATCCAGTCCAGTTCAGGAATGTAGTCGAAGAGAACCAGTTTTTTCCGCGCCACGGACTCTCCGGGGTTTTTCCAGTAATAGACGATCTGGCCTTTCTTTTGACGGCACATTTCCCGTATGAATTTCCGGTCGCTGGCGTCCGTTGAATTGAAGATATTGGTTCCCTGCAGTTTTGGATGAATAATCAGGTCGCCCCGGCTGTTCATGACGAATGCGTAACCAGTCTTTCCGAAATGAAGCGACAGGACGCTGTTCTCAAAATCCTTCACCCGGACCAGCGAATAAAATTCTTTACGGTATGAGGATACGGAAATGATCCAGTCCCAGGGCGCAAAATATGTCATGTACAGCGCTTTCGCCCTGGGATGAATATCGTCAGGATTTTTCCACTCATATTCCAGATAGCCTTCCTTCCTGCGTATCTGTTCCTGAACGAACCCGTAGGATGAAATATTCACATTCTGGAGCGCCGCTTTCGGATGAACCCTCAAAACGCCGTTACTGTCAATGCAGTAAATATAGCCGGTCAATCCGATGGTTTGACTCAGAAGAACATCTGTGGCCAATTGTTTGGCTCTGTCTTCGGTCATTTTTCCGGCCTGATATTCCTGATAGAAACGAGCGACAATTTCACGGTTTTTTTCGGCAATGGCTCTCAGATAATTCAGTATGGACGCATTGGCCGTGGTTTTAACCATGTTGAGAATGGTCGTCGTTGTTGTTTTGAGTTCATTTTGTACCTGCGTTTCGATGGTGTTGCGGGTGAAAAAATAAATCACCGTACTTCCGGCCAGCGTCACCAGTGAAAATATCAGGGAGTACACCAGCAGCAGTTTGAATCGAATTTGCAGATTCCGGAAAGACATTATCGGGAATTCCCTTTAAAGACATCGGCAAACGGATTGTAAAATGGTGTTTTGGATTCTTTGGGAGAGTTGCGATGCCCTTTTGAAGGATTCCGGGGTGATTTCTTTGAATCCTTGGGGATATCTGTTCCATGAGAAGATGGCTTCAGAGGCCGGGAATCTCCTCCCGGAACCGATTTCATGGAAAGCCCGATCCTCCGGCGCTCCAGATCCACCTCCAGCACGGTGACCCGAACCTTCTGGCCGACCTTGACAACGGCGCCCGGCTCTTTC
>JAJYBO010000264.1 GCA_021778975.1 Deltaproteobacteria bacterium | reverse complement strand
ATACCGTTTTTCACCGTGGTTGTCGGGATTGCCATTATCAATCAGAACTTCTTCCGCTTCCAGCAATACGGCCACAGCCTGTTTCAGTGCGGTGTTTTTTCCCGTTCGCCACTTTTCATCGTGGCAGAAATTCAAGTCCGGATGTTTGATGCGGCAGCGTTTCTTGAACAGTTCCTCACACAGCATGTCCGCAGGTTTATGCGATTGTTTGGGTTGGTCCACCAGGACTTTTCCGCCCTGCGCATACCAACAGGCGCCGCTCCCCTCCGTTATGTCACGGAACACGCGTTCGAGAGTCGGGAGGTACCCGTCTTCGGGGTTGTTGAAAATGTCCCGCAATCGAGACTCGGTTTGGGCGCTGATTTTTTCCGCTTCATTAGGCGACAGATAATGGCGGCACGCCTTCACCCGCAACAATGTTTCCGAAAAAGGCTGCGGCGTGTGCGGCACTGCCAGGGCCAGGTTGGTGTCCGTAATGGTTTTGGCCGCCTCTCTTGCCATATTGACTTCCGCTTCATCCTCGCACAACACATAAACAAGGGTCCCCTCAAAACTTTGCGAGGGTTTGCCGCGACTTTCCGCGTATGCCGTGCGGAGTTCATCCCACAAGGCTTCACCAATATCTTTGGCGCGAACAAAACGGGTCCGAAAGCGCTTGTCTTCTCCAAACGGCAGATTGTACCCCTTGGCTTCGGAGAAATTCGAGAGACGTTTCCCGCCAGCTTCTTCTATGAAGGCTGTTACAATGTCCGCTGGATGCAATCTCGTATCGGTAACATACCGACCGATCAAAGTATATGGATCGTCACCGATGCTTACGGCCAGTTCATATGTTTTGGATTGTTGGCGGAAAAATACCGCGCCATTCTTGACCAGGTTATCCAGATGCCCCTTGACCTGGTTCTTTTCGGATAAACTCAGACAGTACAGACCGAACTGGATGTTTTCCAGATTGGTCGGAATCTGGCTAAGGTGATAAATCAAGATCACCCTGAGGATATGTACGCGCGTATCTTCCTGGAAACCGAAAATATCCCCTTCCATGACTTTCCGCAAAGCATCCAGGCTGGCATAGTAACCATTGACAAACTGCCGCTGGCTTTCGCGCAGTTCCGGATTTTTCTGGGACAGTTCTTTTTGAAAAAAAGTGAACAGGCGATCCACCGTGTATAAATTCAGCTTGCCTCCGGATACCGTCAGATCGGCATTGGCGATGAAATCGGCGTATGAGACTTTCTCCCTGTCCATATCTCCCGAAAAAAAAGTGAATGTACTGCGGGCATCCGAGCCGATTTCAGAGGACAGTTTCAGCAGGCATGACAGCGCCATGGGATGAACGCCGTAGATGTCTTCCAGCACCCGCTGCCGGATGCGATCTACATCCGCAATCCACGGAAACAGGCCCAGTGACTTGCACGGCGGCGCCAGTTGGTCGAAGACACCCGACTTGGGCGTGATTTCCTTTTTCCATATCTCGCTATTTTTGTCCGTTTCTACGATGGCCCCGATGATTTCTTCGATCCCTTCGTTCAGCAGATCCACCTGCGTGATGCGGGCGCTCATGACCGCCGCATCGTCCTTGCTGAAGCGGTCGGCATAAGATTTGAAATCCTTGTGGATACATCCTACAAAAATAACGTTCGGCTCGTTCTTGCAGATGGTTTCCATGAACCCCTGCAGAATGTCCTTGGAATATCCCGCTTTTTCAAGGGTAAAACCAAATTCGTCAAAGAAAACGGCCAAACCTTTGAAACGCGATTTAAACTCCTTGCTTTTGACCAATCTGCTGATTATGGGGATCAGATTGCCGGCCTGAGCCTGGAATGCCATACCCCCCATCATCTCCTTGAATGCCGCGCGAAACTTGCCGAGAACATCCGAGTCGTAATTTTTGAGTCCGGCGCGAAGTTGCTCCACGGAAAGGCCGGGCGCAATCGATTCGAGGGCTTTGCCGAAGTCCTGGTAGAAATTGCGGATACCGCCCTTATCCCCCTTTTGCCGCCATTCGGCCAGTTGGCGCTCCGCCTCGTCGAATTCCGTTTCCACACCGGAGTTCAATCCCTTGGCTTTGCAGACGTCAAAAACCGCTTTCATCACAACGTCTTCGAAATGACGCCCAGAGTGATAGTCACAGATGGCAACCAGATACTGGCCGTCCTTGCGGATGTTTTTAAGGAGCTTTGCCTTTTCGGAATCGAGCTTGTCGTAGTTTTCATAGAATCCGGCAATCTCAGGGTCCCCGCTGGACCGGCTTAATACATTTGCCGTCATCAGGCACAGGTGGGATTTGCCGGTTCCATAGGAGCCGCTCAGCAGATAGAACTTCTTGTCGTTGGGCTGGTAAAGCCCCCGGCAAATTCGCTCGAACGCCATCCGGTGGGCTTTGGTCGGTCGATACATGGCCATCCGGTCCGCGTTTTCCTGGCTTGCCTCAAAAGCGCTTTTAAGCTCCACAAAGTTCGCATAGCCGGATTTGAGTTTGACGACTTCCGCTATTTTTGCCATTACTGCCTCTCTGCTGGATATGATGATTTTTTCACAAACGATCTACCGCGTTCCGTCAGCCGGTATTTCTGTTTGCTGCTTGAGGGTTTTTCCGGAATGGTCAATTCGATCAGTCCGTCAGCCAACGCCGGCTTCAGATATCGGTTTTCAAAATTGGATCTGCCCTTCAAACCAAGGGCATCCTGGATTCTCAATCGTGTCATCTCCCCATGCAGTATGCCGAGAAGCCGTAAAACCTCTTGGGAGACTTGACCTGTGACTTGCGGTTTATGAACCTGCTTTTTGATAAGATGATTGCCTCCCGAATGGCTTCCAGTGGGTATTCCCAACGGTCTTCCCGGTATATTTCACCAATCCGGGAACCCAGCGCGATGTTTCTCTTGATGAAAGCCATGCAGGGTTCAATGGTGGCGTAAATCGGCTCATCAATCGTGGCCTGATCCAGAAAAACCTTTGTTTCTGTTCCCTTGAAGCGGGCGCATTCGATTTTGGCATAGGGAAAGAAGCGCTTTCTATCCGGTGATTCGGAAAGCAGAAGCGCTGCATGGGTCGGGAAAAGCGTTTCCCGCTCCAATACAAACAGACCGAGGTTCAGCAGTTTTTCTTCAGACAGGGGTTTTCCGGTACTGGTTGTGTAATCGGCGATGAACCGCTTGAGATTGATTTTTTCAGCGGTAAATTCGTATGCAACCACTTCGTCGTACGATATTTTTCTTTTATCGCGCTCCAGAGATACCAGAATTTCTTCCGAGGCGAGCCGGTTTACGGAGCCGATCCGTACGTATGTTCCTTTGTGTTTTCCTTTATCCTTGAGATAATAAGGCTTTTGGGATCCGGGAAATATCTCCGCAACCAGAAGCGGTTTGCCTTCCACGTTCTGGATATAGATTTCCGGGATGATTGTTGGGGTGCAGCAATCGAAGATATGATTTGCCACCCTTTCTTCGAGGGCGAAAAGTTCATCATCGGGTATGCCGATAATGTCCCTGGGTTTGTTTTTGACGCCAAACACGATTTTTCCGCCGGCTCCGTTGGCAAAAGCAACCACCGTGCGGGCGATCTGCTCACCCTTGGGCCATGCTTCCTTAAACTCAAGGCGCCGGGATTCCGGCTGAAGCCAGAAAGAATGATGAATTGTGAGAGATGAATTATGAATGGCTGCTTCCTCTTTTGGTGCGTCGGCGGATGCGGTCGGCGTCTGCAAGCTGAACCGTGTATTCCAGGATGGTCTCGTGGAGTTCTCCCAGATGGCGGACTTCCAG
>JAJYBO010000263.1 GCA_021778975.1 Deltaproteobacteria bacterium | reverse complement strand
GATCCTGTCGGCGACGGACGGATCGGACAAAAAATTCTGTCCCAGCGGTTTTTTGGCGTGAAGCTGATGGTGGCGCAGCAACTGCTGTGGCGATGTCATACCACTCTGCCCTTTTTTAAGCGAGTATCAATGTTAGCCGGTGACGACCGGGTTGACGATGGCGCCGATGCCGTCAATACGACATTCCACCACATTCCCCGCTTTCAGCACAACGGGAGGTGTCCGGAATATCCCGACGCCCGAAGGCGTTCCGGTCGAAATGATATCCCCGGGATACAGCGTAATATCTCGGCTGATATATTCCATCAGAAACGGAATATCAAAAATCAGATCGCGGGTGTTACCGTTCTGCATCACGACACCATCCACCCGCGTTGTCAATTGCAGATTTCCGATGTCTCCGATTTCATCCGGCGTAACCAGTACAGGCCCCAGCGGGGCAAACGTATCGAAAGACTTCCCTCGGAACCACTGCGTATCGCCGAATTGCGCCTCTCTGGCGGACACGTCGTTCATCACGGTAAATCCAGCGATAAAATCCATGGCGTCTGTTTTTGAAATACGTTTACATCGTTTTCCGACAACTACTGCAAGCTCCACCTCCCAGTCCACCTGGCGGCTGCTGTCGGGCAGCAGTATCGGGTCGAACGGGCCTGTCAGGGCGCTGGGCGCTTTACAGAACAGCAATGGCCGCGATGGAACATCAAAACCGCCTTCCCTGGCGTGTTCCAGATAATTTTTCCCCAGGCAGATGATTTTCGATGGATGCAAGACCGGGCTTAACAACGGTGCATCCATCCGGAGGCCCTCTTCCTGCAGTTTGGCGACTTTTGAAAGCCACCCCTCTTCAAAAAACGCTTCGCCAATATCCGGTATTGTGGGGAATATGGTTTTCAAATCCACGATGCGTCCCTCATTCCAGATACCGGGCCGCACATCGCCATTCAAACGCATTCGTATCAGTTTCATGATATCCGTTTCCTGCCTGCTGATATTCTTTGACGGCTTCATAAAAAGTCCGGATGCTGCGCCAACGCTGCATCCGGCGTCGTTGCGGCGCACCATAGAGATAAACGAGGCGCACCACAGGATGCGCCTCGATAAGAACCTTTCGAGATCAAAAGACAATGCCGGCGCACTTGTTTTTTTGAAGCGGTTATGCGGTATGTTCACCTTTTCCGAGTCGTTGAATGACGGCCTCTGTCAGGTTATGGTCATCTTCCTTGAAAAAAGGAATCAGCTCCGCCGCAATATCCCGAAGTGATTTCACCTTTTTATCCCGCATCACGCTTTGAATTTTTTCAACCCCCAGCTCAATCAGCCTCAACCCGTCTGCAATTTCCACAATGTCCTGTTTTTCCATATGACACCTCCCTCTGAATATGTGACGGCCATCAAGATCAACTGGCAAAACGCGCTGGCAGGACTTTGGACGCCCCCCAGCCTCTCTGCCTCTCCAATGTATATGCCGGATATAAATATTGCAATGAAAAACCGCCTTTGTTATTTTGAAAACCGTTACATCAGTACTGCATCCAGACAGTTCCTGTATGTGACAGAACCGATGGTCTCATAACAGGATTTATTCATGGGTATTTTTTCGTTTTCTGCAATCACGTCCCAACTGCATCGCGGTATCCGCCGGATACTCGACAGTGGTCATTCCTATTTCGCGTGCTGTCTGCCTCAGCAGATCGGCTTTATGGTACATGGTTTTCTCAGGCTTTTTTACTCCGGTGTTCGGTTTCATGAAGACCAGCTCAGAACCCTCCGGGAAATCCCGAATGACGCCGTCATTGTCTATGTTCATCAATACAAAAGCTATTTTGAATGGCTTTTTTACCATACCCGCCTGCGTCAGGAAGGTCTCAGAGCGCCTGTCATCGGATGCGATTACTGGATATTTGTCTGGCAGCCACTGCTGAGAGCCATCCGTATTGTCCTGTTTCATCTGGACCATTTTTTCCATCACTTCGCATTCGCGAACCCTTATCAATCCGGATATATTCAGGAAGAATTGAATGACGGCAAAGCGGCGCTGATTGCACTGGTGGAAGACAATGGGTTTTACCGCCGCTTTGTTAAATCCAGAACGGATCCGATTCGTCATCTGATTGAAATTCAACAAAATCTGGAACGGCCGATCATTATCGTTCCCCTTGTCATGTTTTTCAGCAAGTTCCCCAAACGCTCCACCTCCGGCGTCCTGGACATGCTGTTTGGTGACGAAATCAATCCGGGGCGGCTCCGGCGTTTGGTCACGCTGTTCAAGAACCCCGGCAAGGTTTTTGTCGAGGTCTCCGATCCACTCAATCTTCGAAATTTCCTCGATCATGCCGATGTTCAGGAAAAATCCTTCGATCATATTTCTCCGATGTTGCGCGCCCGGCTCTTGTTCCAGATCAATCGTCATCGCGTCAGCACCATCGGGCCGGTGCCAAAGACACCGGAAGAACTCAAGGAATCCATATTGACCCATGATCGGCTCCGGCTTTTTATGGAGCATCACGCGACGGTCAAAAATGTCCCCCTTAAAAAGATTCATAAACAGGCCAGCGAACATCTCGACGAAATCGCCGCCAAGTACAACCCTTCGATCATCACCATCGCCGCCAGAATGGTCAACTGGATTGTTGGCGTCATGTTCGACGGCGTCACTGTGGACACCGACGGGCTCAACCGCGTCAAGGCCGTGTCGAAAAAAGGGCCGATGGTTCTCATCCCCTGCCACAAAAGCCACATTGATTATTTGATTCTGTCGTATCTGATGCACATGAACAATATGCCCTGTCCGCTGATTGCCGCCGGAAAAAATCTTTCTTTTTGGCCTATGGGGCCGCTGTTCCGAGGCTGCGGGGCGTTTTTTATCCGAAGAACGTTCAAGGGCGCGGTGTTGTATTCCAAAGTCTTTTCAGAATACATTCTCAAACTTCTGGAAGACGGTTTCAATATCGAGTTTTTTATTGAAGGCAGCCGCAGCCGCACCGGAAAACTCATTCTGCCCAAGCTGGGGCTGCTGTCCATTCTGCTGGATGCTTTCAAGCAGGGGGCCTGCTCGGATCTGATTTTTGTTCCCATCTATGTGGGTTACGACCGGGTGCTGGAAGAAAGCGCCTATCTGCACGAACTGGAAGGCGGACAAAAAAAACCTGAAAATTTCATGCAGGTCATTCGCGCCAGAAAACTCCTTAAAAAGCGTTATGGCAGAATTTACATCAACTTTCATGACCCCATCTCCCTGAATGCGCTTGAAAAACAGGGCGGTTTTTCGCTGTCGGAGATGAATTCCAAACGAACCAACGAACTCTGCCGTAATTTGGGGTTCAGGGTGCTGCATGCCATTGACAGCGTGTCTGTTGTCACCCCGCACGCCCTGACAGCCTGCGCGCTGCTGAATATCGTCCAGAAACGCTTTTCCTTCGAGGATCTGAACGATGACATCGAAGTATATATGAACTATCTGTCCATGTCTGGGGCCAAACTGGCGGATACGCTGATGATGGATGCTCTCGGTGCGACCCAGCAGGTTCTGGACGCCTATGTGAACCGTAATTTCGTGGAACGATTTTCGGATGAGGCTGCCGAAGCTTACGCCAGAGCCGAATATAAAGTCTCCGTCAGCAAAAGACCCATTCTGGAATATTACAAAAACAACTGCATTATTTTTTTTATTCCGGCCGTATTTACCGCCCTGAGCATCCTGGAGAAGGAAGTTTTCCAGTTTTCCATGTCCGATGTTCTATCGGGGTATGCGTTTCTCATGAATT
>JAJYBO010000038.1 GCA_021778975.1 Deltaproteobacteria bacterium | reverse complement strand
TAATACCAATTTTGGTATTGATCTATAGCGTTTTTTATCCGTTGTCAAGAAATAAATACGCAATTGCCTATCTGATATCTTTGAGATGAATTTTTGAACTGCATTCACAAACGCATCTCCTTGCTATTTCCGTAATTTTGGGCTATGGACATACCAATTATTGAGGAGCGACGTGATGACAACGATATTAAAACCGGTGAATCCCAAGAAAATTTCAGATCAGGTGTTCGATCAACTCAGAGAATTGATCACACGGGGTGAGTTCAAGCCTGGTGATCAGTTGATGACGGAGCGGGAGCTGTCCACTGCCATGAACGTCAGCCGGACGTCCATACGAAACGCCATTGCGAAATTAGTGACAATCGGGCTTTTAGAAAACCGTCAGGGGCAGGGGACATTTGTAAGAATACCGGGTTCTCACGAAAAAAATCCACTGGCCGCCGCCATGACCGGCCAGAACGTCCGGCTGGAAGATCTGCTTGAAGTCCGATTAGGGCTGGAGTGTAACGCTGCGGCTCTGGCGGCGCGGCGCGCCCTCGATGAAGACATTCGCTTCATGGAGAAAAGCATCGAAGAAATGAGCGTTGAAATCAGAGAGGGCCGCACCGGCGCCGAAGCGGACGTGTCATTTCATATGGCCATCGCCTATGCCGCCAAAAATCCTGTTCAGGTCTATCTGATGAGAAATTTTTATGACCTGTTGTTTTATGGTATCAAAGAAAACCTCTATTATCTTTATCAGGACGCGGAGCGCATCGAGGCCATTCAGAAACAGCACAATGAAATTTTTCAGGCCATCAGCCATCACGATCAGGAAAAGTCTTACAGCGCCATGAAAACGCACATTCTTTATGTTCTCGATTTCTATAAAAATCAGAAAGGATAATCCCTCTGCAGGAAATGGACATGAATATCCATCACGCGAAATTGTCGCCGTCCGTCAGCATTCAGACGGACAGTATTTATCTTGAGAAATTGAGATGTCTTCTTTCTCAAGATATGGATTTTCACAATCAGGATACCGGCTATGCTTCGCATAATTTTCATTCGTTTCCCGCTAAATTTCCACCGCAACTGCCGCGAGAGTTCATTCAAAACCTGACATCTCCAGGGGATATCGTACTTGATCCGATGATGGGATCCGGCACAACCTTGCTGGAAGCTTTTCTGCTTGGAAGACAGGGGATTGGCTTTGATATTGATCCTCTTGCCTTGCTGCTTTCCCGGACAAAAACGACATCTCTCGATCTCCGGCGTGTTGCTCAAACCGGAAACAGAATTATTGCTCAAGCAAGGCGGGCTGTCATAAAAAATCAGGTGGAACTAAAAAAAGAAATCACGAAGCGATGGGATTTAAAAACACAACAGTTTGTGGATTACTGGTTTGATCGAGACACTCAGACCGCATTATTGTCTTTATTGATAGAAATCAAGCAAATACAGGAGAATTCTCTCAGAGCTTTTTTTGAACTGGTTTTTTCCGCGATCATCATTACCAAATCGGGAGGTGTTTCCCTGGCGCTGGATTTAGCTCATACCCGTCCTCATCGCGCCAGAATCGTTGTTGACCAGAATGATCAATTCGTTCTGGGAACGCCATTAGATGATCAGAAGATTCGACACCCGAAATTTGCAACCAAGAAACTTCGTTCACCTTTTGAAGAATTTGAAAAACGGGTTGCTCAGAATTTAAAAGGGTTGCCACAAAACAAAACGGCTTGTTTTCAATATCATTTAGACTGGATTCCAGAAGCAAAACAGATGGTTTCTTTAACGCCAGTCCTTGCGTCCGGAAGCGCGCAGTGTATGCCGCTGGGTGATGATTCCGTGGATATCGTCATTACATCGCCCCCTTATGCATCCAATGCCATAGATTATATGCGCGCCCATAAATTTTCTCTGGTCTGGTTTGGATACTCCATTGACAGTCTTGGCGAAAAACGTCAGAACTGTATTGGTGGAGAAACAACAAGCGATTTTAAATTCGAGAAGTTGCCTCGATATACATCACAGGTTGTTGATCGGTTTATCGCTCAGGACAAGAAAAAAGGAAAAGTACTGCACCGTTATTACTCCGAAATGACGTGTTCCTTGCGGGAAATGTTTCGAGTTTTAAAGCCAGGGAAAGCAGCCATTGTTGTTGTAGGAAGTTCCGTGATGCGCGGCATTGATACAGAAACGCAGACATGTCTTTCAGAAATTGGACAAACCATCGGATTTCAAGTGCCGGGTATCGGCATACGCGCTATAGACCGCAATCGCCGAATGATGCCTGCCGGCACTGTCATTGACTTGAATTCACAGATTCAGCAACGTTTGCACAAAGAATATATCATCGGTTTTTATAAACCAAATGAGTAATTTTTACCAGCGGAGCCATAATGGGTATTGCTGATCTACGCAACGCATATCATCACAGAATATGTAACGAAATTATAAGATTACAAAATGATGGCGGAACGTGCTATCCAAATTTTGCGGATAAAGGAAATAGAGCCAGCAGAGCGATTGCTCAATGTATTGTCAATCGGCTTGGGTGTACTTCGGATGGTAAAAGTCTTTCCGGGCAGACCGCTGGCGGACTTTTTGAGACCATTACCCAAAATTTTATCGAACAGGCTTTCTCACTCCTGCATCATCTCCGTCCTGGCCACTGGTGTTACTCCACCCAGATGCCAATATCGGATTTTGACCAATATGAGCATCTGGCAAATCTTGAAAAGATTGTTGAACATGACAACGAACTGGCCGCTGCACTGGGAACAGACTACATCATCAAGCCAGATATTGTCATCGGCAGATGGCCTGTTTCCGACACAGAGATAAATCAAGAGCAAACGATATTGATACCTGGAGACGCTTCTGTCAGTCTGTCTCCACTACGCCAGGCAAATTTAAAGCATATTCGTCCTATCCTGCACGCCAGTATTTCTTGTAAATGGACGCTTCGGAGTGATCGAGGACAGAATGCCCGTACTGAAGCTCTCAATCTGATCCGAAATAGAAAAGGACACATACCGCATGTGGTATCCGTAACCGCCGAGCCCCTTCCAACCCGTATCGCGTCCCTGGCATTGGGCACGGGCGATCTGGACTGCGTTTACCATTTTGCTCTGCCAGAGCTTCGGGAGTCCATCATCGAAACGGAAAATGACGATCAGATGGACATGTTGACGCTGCTTATTGATGGCAGGCGCCTGCGTGATATTGGGGATTTACCGTTCGATCTGGCGGCGTGATGCTGACATTTTCCGGCAATAACGGGTGCGCTTTCATCAATAGAATGCCCACAATCACTGGCCGTTCTCGATCAATCCCATGTTACTGATGATATCCAACAACCTGGCTTTTTCAACGGGCTTGATGATGTAGGCGTCACACAATTCCATAAACGAGGCGATTACATTCTTGGGGTCTCCCAAGGCTGTGGTCATGACAATTTTGACGCCGGAACTCGACAGAATGCCATTCTCGGTTTCTATGGATCGGATTTCTTTTAAAGCAGCCTGCCCGTCCATTTCGGGCATCATGATGTCCAGACAGATCAGATCGTAAGGAATTCCGTCATTTCTCGCGCTGATGAATGCATCAATAGCTTCCCGTCCGTTGACGGCAATGTGGCATTCGCCGTAAGGCGATAAAATTGCCTGTAATAACAATCTGCTTGTAAAATCATCTTCGACGATCAGTGTTTTCATAAAGATTTCCTTTCGCTTGTTTCCAACAGGGAAGGATCGGTGTCATTTTCCGATTCTGGAACCCATCCCTCCTGTTCGAGGGTATGTCTGAAGTTCATGAATGCTTCATCGAGACCAGGCAGCGCTTCGGCAACATCTGCTTGATAACCGGATTTTGCAGACTGTTCCATTTCTGAAGCCAGCATTTTCAGCGCATCCGCGCCTACCACAGACGCCGCGCCTTTGATGGTATGCGCCTGACGCTGGGCCGCGGACAAGTCGCCATTTTCGAGATATTCTTTAAGGCGCCGGATTTGTGTTGGGATATCTCCTATAAATCCAACTAAAAGTCTTCTGGCCAGATCCGCATCACCCATCAGCCGTTCCATCAAGGCTTTTGAGTCGAAGACGATTTCGGTGTCTTGTCCATGCGAAACGCCGCAAATCGGATCGCCAACGCCGTCGCTGTCGGCAAATGCCTTTTGGAGCCAGCGATCCAGCACCTGCGCAAGCTCATTCGGCAAAATCGGCTTGGACAGGTAATCGTTCATCCCCGCATCGAGACATTTCCGTCGGTCGCCGGGCATGGCGTTTGCCGTCATGGCGATGATGGGAATATCCGAACACAGAACACCAGACTTCGGATCTCGAATGCGCCGGGTTGCGGTATAACCATCAACAATCGGCATCTGACAATCCATCAACACAAGATCGTAGGGAAGGTGCTGCAACGCCGCGACAGCCTCCCCACCGTGCGCCACTGCATCGGCGTGATATCCGAATTTTTTCAAAAACGCCAGCGCCACTTCCTGATTGGTATGATTGTCCTCGGCAACCAGAATTCGTATGCGGCGCTTACGCGATTCCGTCACCGTATGCCGGGTGATGATACGATTGTCCGCAACCGGAATTTGCCGGGTTCGTCCCAATGCCAGAGCCATGCAGTCATGCAATTGTGAACGACGGACCGGCTTGGTGAGGTATCCGGCGAATCCTGCGGCCTCCAGACCGGCGACATCACCCCGCTGCCCTAAAGAGGTTATCATCACCAGAAGGGTATCGGCAAGCTGAGGGGTAGCCTTGATGTGCGCCCCCAGGGTTTTGCCGTCCATACCGGGCATACTCATATCAATAATGGCGATTTTGAACGGATCGTTGTCACGGATGGCCTGGTGAAGTTTTGTCAGGGCGCCGTCTGCATCTGGCGCCTCGTCGCAGCGGCATCCCCACCCCTTCAATAGCGTTGTGAGAAGCAGCCGGTTGGCGCCATAGTCATCCACCACCAGCACATTGACACCGGTCATATCCGCCAGATCGTAAACAGCAGAGACGTTTTTCTCCGGCTGTCTGGTAAACACCGCGGTAAACCAAAAAGTGGAGCCTTCTCCGGGTTTGCTGTCACAACCGATCTGACCGCCCATCATTTCCGCGATCTGTTTGCAAATGGCCAGCCCCAGTCCGGTGCCGCCGTATTTTCGAGTGGTGGAGCCATCCGCCTGAACGAATGGTGAAAAAACCGCACCGATTCGCTCAGGCGGAATGCCAATGCCCGTATCACTGATCGCAAAACGCAATGTGACGGAATTCACGGCTTCGGCATCGAGAAAAACCCTGATGAGAACTTCGCCGGCAGGGGTGAATTTAACGGCGTTACCGATCAGATTGACAATAACCTGGCGCAAACGCCCCGGATCGCCCTGAATCAGGGATGGCGCATCCGGTTCGACCAGACATGTCAGCTCCAGACCTTTTTCATGCGCGCTGGCGGCCACCATGTCGGTAATGTCTTCCAGCATGGTTCGCAAATCGAAATCGAGGGTTTCCATGTCCAGCCTGCGGGCTTCGATTTTGGATAGATCCAGGATATCGTTGATGAGGCCGAGCAGCGACTCGCCGCTGGCGCGGACGATTTCGGCGTATTGACGCTGTTCGGGGGTCAAATCGGTATCCAGCAGAAGGCCGGTCATGCCGATAATGCCGTTCATGGGCGTTCGGATTTCGTGGCTCATGTTGGCCAGAAACTCGCTTTTGGCGATGTTGGCGGCTTCGGCGGCCTTCATGGCATTTTGAAGGGCCTGCCGGGTGCGTTCGAGCTGATCTTCCGCGTAGAGCCGATGCGCGCAGTCTTGCAGAGCGGTATTCAATTTTTCCGGGCTGGTCGGTTTGGTGACATATTTGTTGACGCCGATATCAATGGAACGCATCAGGTAATCTGTCTGCTCGAACGCGGTGATGACGATGATCTGCACCGTCTGCTCGATTTTGCGAATTTCATACGCCATATCCAGCCCGTCCATGATTGGCATCTGGATGTCGGTGATGACTATGTGGGGTTTGTGTTCAAGAAATGCTTTCAGACCGGAAATGCCATTTTCCGCGGTAATCAGCGTGCCTGAGCGGCGTTCGATGAATCGGGCGAGTTGTTCCCGCGCATCGCTGTCATCCTCCACATACAGAATGGTCAGTGTCTTTAAAAAGTCATCTATGTTTTCATTCATATGTGCTTACCGATTTCGTTTTTCCATACCGACTATCCCCAAATGTCGGGGGTTTCGGTCTGTTGATCTTTTTTAGAAGTAGAATCGAGCCAAAATTGTTTTTCTTTTTTCAACAGCCTGGGGGCGGCGCCGATTGTTTGCGTTTTTCGGACAATCACTGAATAGTCATAAGATGAAAAAAGAATTTTTCTGCCGCGGTTGCCGCCAAGGTCATAGGCCACCAGTGGTATCCCGTCATTTTTGAGAAATTCCATGATAAACTGGCTGTTGGCTTCTCCTACGGAAAAAAAACCGTCCGATGTATCGAGAGCCGGAAGAAACGAACTGCCGCCAAACACTTTGGCGCGGATATGGCAGCGATCCGCCCCCAGTCGCAACATGCCGTTGATGACCAGTTCCATCGCGTTTACACCGTATCGTCCGGCATCCGTCAGGTAGAACGGTCTGTCCGGAGCATTTTTTTGTCCGCTCAACAGAAAATGATTCATGCCTATGACGCTTCGATACGGATCGTACAAACAGGCTGAAATACAGGAACCCAGTAGTGTCGAAATGACCGTTCGCCGATTTGACACATGGTATTCTCCTGGCTTGAGAACAATATGTATTACATTGTTTTTATTGTATTTTATCATCTAAACACAAAAAAATTAAGCTATTTCCAAAAAATCTATTTTTCTATAAATTCCTTTTTTTGTCAGCGCCTGTTCCATAGTCTCATTCTTGAGAGTGGGGCGTATCCAAAACTTCCCGCACTTTTTCCCCCAGCTCTTTCATCGAAAAGGGTTTCTGGAGGAAGTAAACGCCTTCATCCAAAACGCCCTGGTGTGCAATGATATTTGCCGTGTAGCCGGACATGAAAAGCGTATTCAGTTGCGGACGAATGCCTTTCAGGGCCTCCATGAGTTCCCGCCCGTTCATACCGGGCATCACGACATCGGTAATCAGCAGATGAATATCGCCGGGATAACATTCTGTCAGCAACCGCGCGTCCTCTGTCGTATTGGCCGTCAGTACGGTATATCCGTACTTCTCCAGAATGATTTTGGCGACATCCAGAATGGCCGGGTCGTCTTCCACAAGTAAAATCGTTTCGACGCCGTGTATCGGCGATGACGATGCCTCTTCAGATTCTGGAACAACATCACCGTTACAGCGCGGCAGATAGATTCTGAACATTGTCCCCTGTCCGGGTTCGCTATAGACATTGATGAATCCGTCATTTTGCTTGACAACGCCATAAACCATCGCAAGCCCCAATCCCGTTCCCTTTCCGAATTCTTTGGTGGTGAAAAATGGTTCAAATATCTGGGAGATTGTTTCCGGCGTCATGCCGGCCCCGGTATCGCTGACGGCCAGCATCACAAAATTCCCTGGATGAACTTCTGCATGAATGTCGCAATATGTCCGGTCAAACACCGCATTATCTGTCTGGATCGTCACCATGCCCGCACCGGAGATAGCGTCGCGCGCATTGACGATAAGGTTGGCCAGTATCTGATCAATTTGGGACGGATCCATTTTTACGGGCCAGAGATTTTCTGCAGGCTTCCATGAAACCTCGATATCTTCGCCAATGATGCGGTTCAGCATTTTGAGCATTCCGGATATGGTGTCGTTCAAATCCAGCACCTGAGGGCTGACGGTCTGTTTTCGTGCAAAGGCCAGGAGTTGCCGGGTCAGTTCCGCGGAACGGCGGGCGGCTTTCAGAATTTCCTGAAGATCGTCATGAACCGGATCGTCTGCAGCCATTTTCGTCATGGCCATTTCCGTATGGCCGATGATGGATTGCAGCATATTGTTGAAATCATGGGCAACACCGCCCGCAAGTCTCCCGACGGATTCCATTTTCTGGGCCTGTTGCAACTGCGCCTGAAGTTTTTCCTGTTCGAGTTGCGCCTGTTTGTAATGGGTGATGTCGCGGGCGATCGAGAGAATGACATCTTCCTGATTGATTTTCAGCATGCGGGCGGAGGCCAGGCCGTATTTCAGAGAACCGTCTTTCATGCGAAAAATGGCTTCCATGTTTTCGACATAGCCGTCCTGGCGCAGCATATCAATCATTCGTTCCCGATCTTTCAGATCATGCCACAGATGGATATCGAACGTGGTCTTGCCGATGACATCTTCTCGTGTATAGCCTGACAGCCTGGTATAGCCGTCATTGATGTCCAGATACATGCCGTCGGAGACACGATTCATGACGATGGAATCCGGGCTTGTCTGAAACGCGATGCGGAATTTTTCTTCACTTTCTTTACGAGCTGCTTCCGTGTATAAGCGGCATGCGCATACATTCAGCATTTTCATCAGACGGTCCGGATCCACTGCCTTGACGACATACTTATCCACCCCGATATTGATGGCGCGCAGCACATGATCTTTCAGTTCCGACGCAGCGGTGATGATAATCGGCGTTGTTTCATCCTGCTCCCGGATTTCTTCGGACATGGTCAGCCCATCCATTTCCGGCATCAGGATATCGGCGATAATGATGTCTGGACGCGTGGCGCGGTAAATCTCCAGCCCTTTGACGCCGTTGTCTGCTGTAAGAACGGTTTTGACGCGACGGGAAAGAAATCTGGTAAGCTGATCTCGTGTTTCCAAATCATCCTCGACATACAGGATGGTCAATGTTTTAAGATATTTATTCATGTTTTCGGAAGGATTCATGGGAGTCCCTTCTTTTTGATGTGTTGCTCGGTCTCAGATGTTGTCCGTTTTACTTCGGGTGTCGAGATACTGCCATGCTGCACGATATACTGAATCACCACGGCTTCCTGATTCGATAGATTATCCGGCAGTGATCCGACAGTATCCGGCAGCGGGCGATAAAATTCCACATCCACGAAATCGCCTTTTTCCTGTCTTGCAACTTCTGGTGCACCGGTCACCTGCCGGTTATCATCCACACCGATCACGAGCCTGCCGCCACTGGTGTTGGCAAATGCTACGATGGTTCTGGCAATCCGGGTCATGCTGGGGCAGATCGGATTTAAGCTCCAGTGTTTTGCTCTCACCCCGCTGGATGCACTCACGAAGGCTCATGGAGGATCGCCTCTTTGTCGGACAGCGGAACACAGACCGTGAATTCGGCGCCCGTGTCAATGTTGCGTGCAGCGATGCGACCGTTCATGTGATGCTCGATGATAACTTTAGACATATAGAGACCAATGCCGGTACCGTGATCGCGCGTGGTAAAATATGGGTCGAATATCTTGTCGAGTATGTCTTCCGGAATGCCGCCGCCGCTGTCACTCACGATGACACAGCCCATGTTTCCGCGGGATTCGACGCGGATTGTCACTTTTCTGCCCTTGTTGTATGCCAGTATTGCGTCTTTGGCATTGGACAGCAGGTTGAGCAATGCCTGAGAAAATTCGCTGGGAAGCCCCTTCAGGAGGACATCATGCGATGTATCCAGATGGACGGAGACAAGATTGTTATTGAAACTGGCCTCCACCAGGGACAGGGTTTCCTGTATCTGGTGCTGTGCGGAGAACGAAACGACGGTTTTGTCCGAACGGAAAAAATTGAAAAAATCGCTGATGGTGGTGGACATCTTTTGAATCAGGCGATGACAGCTTGCAACCGATTTATCCATGTATTCAGCATTGAGTTCATTGAAATCCCAGGCATCTTTGATGTTGGCGATAACCAGCGCCAGTGAATTCAGAGGCTGCCGCCACTGGTGCGCGATATTGCCGATCATCTCGCCCATGGCCGCCAGCCGGCTTTGCTGGATCAGCACCTGGTCTTTTTTGCGAAGTTCGTTTACGGTTTCGGTGACACGGGCTTCCAGCGTCCGGTTCAACAATTCGAGTTGCTGCTGTTTGGCAAGCACCGCTTCTTCCGCCCGTTTGCGGCCAGAAATATCAACAAACATGCCGATTCGGCTGCATACCTTGCCGGATTTGTCTCGGAGCGATGCCGTAGATATGATGACGTGAATCCGCGATCCGTCTTTGCATTGCCGGATTCTTTCGACGTTCAGGACATTTTCTCCTGCCGCCACGGATTCCCGCCAATACGTTTTTCTCTGATCTTCTGGAATAATAGGATTTTCGCCATCCATGACTTCCGCAGCGGACCAGCCGAACAGTCTTTCCGCCGCGGGATTCCAGAGCAGCACCCTGCCATCCAGGTCAATCTGAATAATCGCTACAGGTGAAGCCAATATCAGGGCGCGAAGCGTTTCGTTCATGGTTTGCAGGGTTGTCTGAATCTGTTTGAACTCCGTGATATCGTGCAGGCTGCCGATAATCTTCCAGGGATGTCCATCAGCATCCCGGCAGAGTCTGGCGGAAACCGCACATACAGAGGGAATATTGTCGCCGTTTCGAAGAGAGATTTCAAAACTCCTGATCATTCCGTGAGCCAGCAACTGCAAAACAAGGTATTTCCGATCTTCGGGATTGACATAGAAATCGTAAATGGATCTGCCAATAAGGTTGTCTGGCCGGTATCGCCCGTTAGAAACGGCTTCAATCGAAGGACTGACCGTCAGAATAATGCCATCGAGCGATGTTTCATAATAGACGTCCTGAACATTGTCAAAGATATGGCGATACTTTTCTTCACTGTCCTGAAGCTTTTTTCGGGCGATGCGGTATTCTGTAATATCACGGTTGAGGCCGATCATCCGCAACGCCTTGCCGTCTGCGTCTCGAATGACGATGCCATTGGCCTTGATGGCTCGAATCTCTCCGTCCGGACGCACGATACGGAAATCGGTGTTGTATTCCTTTTCGCCGCGAACGGTCGCCATGATTGCCTCGACAACCTCTTTGACATCATCGGGGTGCATGAGCTGCCACCACGCCTGCACGTAGTCCGGAAACGAATCCCGACAGACGCCATACATTTCAAAAATGCGGTCATTGGCGATCAAAACGTTGGACGGAATATTCCATTCCCAGATTCCCAGACGTCCGGATGCAACGGCCAGCTCGAAGCGCTGTACGTTTTCTTGCAGCATCTGAAACGTGTAAAAGTGCTGCGCACACATTTTCAGCGCGGTTATAAGACGTTTGGGCGACACTGGCTTCGCGATGTATTTGTTCACACCCGTGTCAATGGAGCGCAGTAAATGCTCTTTCAATTCGGAAGGATCGGCAGTGATGATGATAGGGACGGTTTCGTCTATCTTGCGGATTTCAGCGGCCATTTCCAGACCATCCATTTCCGGCATCAAAATGTCGGTAATGACCAGATGCGGATGTCGGGTTCTGAAGATTTCAAGCCCAGAAACACCGGTATTCGCCGTCAGAATCGTACCGACAGAGGATGACAGAAATCCGTCAATCCGCTTGCAGATATCCGGATCGTCCTCCACATGAAGGACGGTCAGTGTCTTGAGGATGTCGTCCGTTGTTTTCCCTGACTTCATAATGGCCTTATCGTTATATCTTCGATGTATCCCGTAAAGAGACACGGTGTTCACGAGGTTTGACTATTTCAGAGACAACAAATCTTTCAAAGATACTGCAAAGATATTGCGGCGTACAATGGTTCTGTCGGGTTTTGTTTTCTTGAATGGATATACCCTCCGGATGCCGTATAACAGCATGGGAATGGCCACGAATTCTGTTGACTTTACGGGACACGTTCGTTACTAAACGCAATGAATAAAGATGTGGCTGTCATGCCGCATCTTTTATTGTTTTTATACTATATGTTTTTGTTTTTGCATACAGAAAATCAACGATTTCATAGCAGACCAAAGGGGCGGACAATGATTCGCTTCTGGGCGGTATAACTTTCTAATCACTTTGAGGTCCTGTCAATATGGAACGAATGGCGGTTATTCACCGAAAAACGTCTGAAACCGATATCGAGGTGTCCATTCATCTGGATGGAAGCGGAAAACGGGATATTTCAACCGGTATCGGGTTTTTGGATCATATGTTGACGCTGTTTGCCGCGCATGGTTTTTTTGATCTCACGGTTCATGCGAAAGGCGACCTCCATGTGGATATGCACCATACCGTCGAAGACACGGGGCTGGTATTGGGTGACGCCATAGACAGAGCGCTGGGAGACCGAAAGGGCATTCGGCGTTACGGTCATGCCGTGGTTCCCATGGATGAAACACTGACGTCTGTCACTGTGGACCTGTCCGGCAGACCCTATCTGGTTTATCATGTCCCTGAACGAACATCTGGCGCGGACACGGTGTTCGATGCGGGGCTGGGGATGGAATTTTTCAGGGCTTTTTCAGTTCATGCCGGCATGAATCTGCACATCAACGTCGCCTATGGCGACAATCTTCACCATATTATAGAGTCCATCTTCAAGGCGACGGGTCGGGCAATGGATCAGGCCGTCTCCCTGGATGCCCGCATTACGGACATTCATTCCACCAAAGGTCAATTATAATGATATCATCACTGAAACACCTTATATTATGGGGGGAGATATGTCTGGCATGTATGCTGACAACGGCCTGCACCTCCCGCAACATTCATCCCGAAAAGCCGATTGAAGCCGTGGGCGTCAAAACCATTGCGGTGCTTCCATTTCAGGATATCACCAAGATTTACGGCGTCAATGTCAATGCGCGCTCCTATCTTTCCGGCCATGTCATGATGACCGGTTATGTGCCGGATTCCGCACCGTCATATTTGACATCAACGCTGGTCAGTCTGCTTCAGGCAACCGGCGACTACACCGTTCTTTCATCGGAAGGATATCAGGACATTCTGTCCGGCAGCATTCCGGATCAGGATACGGCTTCCGACAGCCTGAAACAGTATGTAAGGGCCGGGAAGCAGATCGGCGCGGATGCCGTGTTGGTCGGGCATGTCTTTCGATTCATAGATCGCCATGGAAATCGAGTCGCGGTACAGCATCCGGCGTCGGTGGCCTTTGATCTGAGCCTGATTCAGATCGCTACCGGACGTTTGATCTGGTCCGATCGTTTTGATGAAACCCAGAAATCGTTAAGTGAAAATGTACTCGAAATCAATGCCTTTCTGCACCGAAAAGGAAGCTGGATTACTGCCGAAGAACTGGCAAAGGAAGGTCTCGAAGCCATATTGAGGAGGTTTCCCAAACCATGATAGTGATACCCGCGGTAGATATCAAGGATGGTCGGTGCGTTCGACTGCTTCAGGGCCGTATGGATGCCGAAACGGTTTTTTCGGATGATCCGGCCGCCATGGCCATTCAGTGGGAAGGGCAGGGGGCGGAACTGCTTCATGTCGTGGATCTAAATGGCGCCATCGAAAAGACCCCTGTGAACCTGAGTACCATTCAGCAAATTCTTCAGAAAATTCATATTCCGGTTCAGGTTGGCGGCGGCGTCCGAAATTTGGAAACCATCCGCCGGTATATAGATATTGGTATTACCAAAGTGGTCATCGGCACGGAAGCCATCCGCAATCCGGAACTGGTGCGCGAGGCCTGTCTTCACTATCCCGGACGCATCGTAGTGGGCATAGACGCCAGAAAGGGCAGGGTGGCTATTGAAGGCTGGACGCATACCACCGATGTCATGGCCATTGATCTGGCCAGAAAATTCGAAGATTTCGGCGTCGCGGCCATCAATTTTACGGATATTCACCGGGACGGAATGCAAACCGGCCCCAATATCGAAGAAACCCGGCAACTTGCCGAGTCTGTGTCCATTCCGGTGGTGGCGTCCGGCGGTGTATCAACGCTCGATGACATCCGCAATCTGCTGCCGCTGGCGAAATTCGGCGTCACAGGGGTCATTACCGGAAAGGCGCTTTACTGTGGAACGCTGATGCTCAAAGACGCCATCGAACTGGCCAGATCCGCATGAAACATGAAACCGGAACATCTCTATCAAGGGCTTAAAGACCTTGCCGCCAGAATCGGTATCGAGGTTTCCGAACAAAGACTGTCCGCGCAGGGCTTCAAGGCCAAAAGCGGCCTGTGCATTGTCAAGGGACGGCGTGTCATGTTCCTTGACAAACAGCTTTCCATTCACACCCGCAATTCAATTCTTGCGGACATTCTGAACGATCTGCCACACGAATCCGTCCATACAGCGCCGGCGGTGCGAGATTTTCTCATGAAACACAGATGATCCACCAATTCCAGGGGGAGACAGCGGTCTGCCAGGGGGCAAATCGTTTCACCCCGTATAAAAATCATCAAAAAGTTTACATAATATCCCTTATCAGACGTTGTGGGTATAAAAAAGATTACTGGGCTTCAATCCGCCAGAACCCCGGTAGCCGACGTTCAGACAAGATATCCAGAGATCAGCCTGGGGCTTGCGCCAGTTTTTTACGCAGCGTTTATACAGACACACATTTTTATGATCGAACAACGCCACATATACACCATTTCCGAAATCAACGATCAGATCAAAGGGATGCTTGAAAAAACCTTTCCGCTGATCTGGATTGTCGGTGAAGTATCCAATTTCCGCAAACCCGTGTCCGGTCATTATTATTTTACATTGAAAGATGAACATTCCCAGATCTCCGGCGTCATGTTCAGACCACAGACACGAAATCTTCAATTCGATCTTCAAGATGGACACCGCATTGTCGGCCTTGGCAGAATCAGCGTTTATGAACCCAGAGGCGCCTATCAGATCATCCTCGAATATATAGAACCCAAAGGAATCGGTGCGCTTCAAATTGCTTTCGAGCAACTCAAGGCCAGGCTGGCGGCGGAAGGTCTGTTCGATGAACGCCGAAAAAAAACCATTCCGCTTTTTCCATCACGCGTCAGTGTCGTTACCTCGCCAAACGGCGCCGTGGTGCATGATATCATCCGCATCGCCAGCAGGCGCTTTCCCGGTATCCCCATAGAGATCGTTCCTGTCAAAGTACAGGGCGACATGGCGGTTGATGATATCGAAAATAGTATTAACATATTGAATACACTTATGATATCAGATGTTGTCATTCTGGCCAGAGGTGGTGGTTCGCTGGAGGACATGCAGGCGTTCAATTCCGAACGGGTGGCGCGGGCCATATCCGGATCCCGGATCCCGGTGGTATCGGCGGTGGGACATGAAACAGATTTCACCATTGCGGATTTTGCTGCAGATCTGCGCGCCCCTACCCCATCTGCAGCCGCGGAGCTGGTCTTTCCCAATCGGGACGAGTTATCGAGACAGCACGCGGCGCTGACGCTGAAACTGATTTCTGAAATGCGTCAGACAATAGAACACCTGAAGACCGGCCTCACAGAAAAGGTTCGCGCGCTGGTTCATCCCCGTCAGCGGATACAGGATGGCCGGATGCGGCTTGACGATTTTGCTGGCAGACTGTCACATGCAGCGGTGTCACGGATTCAGCGATATCGAGAATGTCTGGAACGACAACACAGCGCGCTCTTAGCGGCAAGCCCGGCGATTCGGATGCGGAAATATCGCCTGATACTCGATCAGAACAGGCTCAATCTGTTCAATTACACCAAAATGACGCAATCCGAAAAATTCGCGGCATTTCGGGAAATTTATGCGCGGCTTCAGGCGCTGGATCCACGGGCAATTTTATCCAGAGGATACAG
>JAJYBO010000037.1 GCA_021778975.1 Deltaproteobacteria bacterium | reverse complement strand
CGCCATCGCCAGAGAAAAACGAAAAGACATTATCGCTGACGCGCCGGTGCGGGAAATGTCTCGTTCCGATCTGGAACACATGCAGAAAGAAGCCAGCGTACTCGAAAAACAGTTTCTGGAGACCGGCGCTGAACTTCAACGGCTTTCGTTAAGCACCGGAAACTTCTCGGATCCCCGACTGATTATGGTGCTGCAGCGATCTTATGACGAAAAGAAAAACGAACTCGATGCTGTCGAAAAGGCAAAGGCTGAATTGCCGCCACTGCCGGACCTGTTGCAAAAAAAGTCATCCGTTGAAAAAAATCTTTCGGAAGGCAGAGCGGTGTATCCCAATCCGGATGAGCTTCAGCGCCAGATCGGAAAAACGGAACAACTGATTCAGGATGTCCGGTCCGATATTCAGCGTCTTTCAGACCTTGAAAATCAGCCGGTTTGTCACACCTGCGGTCAGAATCTGTCTCGTGAGCATCTGAACCGATTGATTGCAGACCGCAAGAAGCAGAGCGAATCGCTGGAAAACAGCCGCAGACATCTGGCCTCCGAACTTTTGACGGTGCAATCCACCATACTGGAACAAAAAACCTGCAAGACCGCTTTAAGCGCCATTCAGCGGCAAATCGCCGAACTTCAGCACTGGGAGCAGAAACGGGATATATTGAAAGGCCAGGTCGCCCGCGCGGCCGAAGACCTGGAGCGATCTCAAAAAATCGGCGGCGATCCTGAAAGTCTGGAACATTACCAGCAAGTTCAAACTCTTCAAAACAGGCAAACTGACCTCCAGAAACGGCTGCTGCTGCTCAGGATGGAAATCGAGCAGGTTTCCGGGCGACTGAAAGAAAATGAAAAGCGTCATGAAAAAATACAGATTGCCGATCGCCACATTCTCTTATGCGACATGGCGTATCAGGCCATGGACCGCGCCGTAACCGCCCTGAATCAGGAACTGATGGAAAAAGTCCGGCAAAGCCTTCGGGAATGGGCCGGATATTTTCAGTATCTGGATCAGTTCGATATCGAAATTACGCCCAAAGAACTCAGCCCCATCATTCAGGCGAAAGGATATACCTACAAGCTGAATCAGATGAGCAAAAGCGAACGGATTTTTCTTTATCTGATGCTAAAGCTGGCCATCGGAGACGCCCTCGGACACCTGGGTGTTTTTGTGCTGGACGATCCGGCGGACGGTCTGGATATCAAACGTCAGGAAGTGCTGGCGCATCTGCTTCAGGAAATCAGCCACAAACGGCAGGTCATCGTCACCACCAATGACGAGCGTTTTGCGGACATGCTGCCGCGGCAACTTCGTATCAATCTATAAAATATGACGGGTTTGTAAAATGTGGAGTCGTTATTCTCTGGCTTTTCGGATCAGATCACACGGCGCATAAGCGCCTTTCAGCAGCAGCTTCACCGTGGTTCCGGTGCGGGCTTCTTCCAGCGAAGCGCCGTCCATATCCGTCATATCGAGGATGCTGTCCGGCTGCGGCGGTCCTTTGGGAACAAGCATTTCAACGGATTCGCCTTTGCGGATTTTGTTGCGGACATCGCACGTCACATAGCGATTCCCGGACGCTTCAAGAACTTTCCCCAGAAAAACGTGATCCTGAAAGGACTTGTAGTTATCGAAATTGGGTAAGATCTGATCCGGACTTCCCAGATAAAACCCCGTTGAATAACCCCTGTGGCTGATACGGCCGAGTTCCGCCAGCCATGAATCTTCCACGCGGTATTGCGCCGGATCCCGGCGCCAGGCATCGAGCGCTTCCCGGTATGTTTTCACGACCGCGGCAATGTAGTGAATGCCTTTCATTCGGCCTTCAATTTTAAGCGAAGCGATACCTGCCTGAATCATCTCCGGCAGATGCGCGATCATGCAAAGGTCTCTGGAATTAAAGATATAGGTGCCGCGCGGATCTTCCATCACCGGCATGTACGTTCCGGGCCGGGTTTCTTCCATGACCGCGTATTGCCAGCGACATGGGTGGCAGCACTGTCCCCGATTGCTGTCCCGCCCGGCCAGGAAGCTGCTGAGAAGACATCGCCCTGAGTAGGAAATGCACATGGCGCCATGAACGAAACACTCCACTTCCATCTGGGATTTTTGAACGATTTCGGAAATTTCGGAAAGGCGAAGTTCTCTGGCGGCGTTGATGCGCACCGCCCCCATTTTTTTCCAAAACAGGGCGTCCGCCCAGTGCGTGGTGTTGGCCTGGGTGCTGATGTGAAGCGGTATATCGGGGATAATATCCCGCGCCAACTGAAAGACACCCGGATCCGCCACGATCACGGCATCCGGGCAGACTTCTCCAAGCTGCGCCAGATAGGCCGCAATAGGCGCCAATTCATGATTTCGGGGGTATATGTTGCAGGCCACATAGACTCTTTTCCCAAGATCATGGACAAGCCGCACCGCCGCACCAATTTCTGGAAAGGTGAAATTTCCGGAAAAATTTCTCAGACTGAAATCTTTTCCGGCCAGATATACGGCATCCGCGCCGTAGTGCAGAGCGATTTCCAGCTTCTCGAAGTTTCCGGCCGGCGCCAGCAATTCAATGGTATCAGGCATGGGTGAAAATTATCTTATCACTGCCGCGGCGGGCTTATCACCGCCTCGCCATCCAACACCACGGCCTGGTTTTGATTGGTGCATACAGTTTTCAGACGCACCCGCTTCCTCTCACGGATGATCTCGATCACCTCGACGGTTGCGGTTATCGTATCCCCGATGGCGACCGGCGCCCGGAAATTGAGCTGCTGCTGCAAATAAATCGTGCCAGGACCAGGAAGCTGATTGCCTAAAACGTTTGAAATCAGCCCTGCGGACAACATGCCGTGCGCAATTCGTGTTTTGAAGGCTGTGGTTTTAGCGTAGGTTTCGTCAATGTGCGCCGGATTGAAATCGCCGGTGACGCCGGCAAACATATACACATCCGTTTCGGAAATGGTTTTGGTGAAGGACGCGCTCTGTCCCAAACTCAACTCATCAATTGTTTTCCCCTTCATATCGTTGTCTCCTGTGATGTTAAAACCATGAGCGATGACTCCAGATTTCCGACTCCAGATCCTTCTTGTCTTCCTGAAGTTTGAGGTAGAGGCTGGCGTTCTGAATTGCCAGCCCGCCCTGATGGGCGAGCGATTGCACCAGCGCCTTGAAATCCGACATAAAACGACGCGGCGTGTCGCAGTACAGACTCATGACGCCAATTACGTCTCTGCGCGCCATTATCGGCGCCATCATCATGGCTTTGACACCTTCATTTTCCAAAAGCTCACCCAGACTGTCAGAAACATCTTCATCTCGAACATTCTCGATGACAACAAGATTTCCATTCAATACAGATTTTATCATATCCGACCTGTTTACCAGAGGATTATTGAAAAAATCTTCACGGAGACCATAGCTGGAAACCAGGGTGATCGTATTTCGGGGCTGATCCAGCAAGCGGATATCGGCGCCCTTCACGCCCAGCGACCGGGATATTCCGGACGTCATATTGTTCAGTACTTCCTTGATATCCAGGCTCGAATTTAGGGTGGATGTAAATTCAAGAAAAAGAGCGGTATTTTTCTGAATTCGTTCGAGCAGCCGGGCTTTTTCGATAGCAATGGCGCCCTGATCGGCCAATGCCCTTAAAAAATCAATTTCATCCGGAGAAAAATCCCGCTGCGATGCGGTGTACAACGACAGCACACCGATCGTTCGTCCTTTTACCCTTACGGCGACGGTCAGAATGGAGGCAATGCCTTCCGCTTTCTTGGCTTCAAGATTTTCGAGCCGCGGGTCGGTTGTCGCATCCCAAAAAGAGAGATATCCCTTTTTCAGCAACGATTCGACAATGCGCTGAGCCTTCATCGGATTCGCGTGCAGATAATTCTGCGACAATCCTTTCTGAACCATCGGCACGAAGATATCCTGTCTTTCATCCGCCAGAAACAGACATGCGGCCTTGCCGTCCATCGTGTCAATGGCATATTGAGCGATCAACTCCAGCAGCTCATCCTGGGTCGCAGCCGTACCGAACGCCTGGCTGATTCTGCAAAACGTCTTGAAATAATCTGTCACTTCGGCCATATGGCGCCTCCCTCAATTGAATGGATGATATTACGAAACAGGTCTTATCCCTGCTTTCGGCGTTTCGGATTTTTCGGAGAAGACTTTGGGGGGAGAAGCGGCGCTTCCGTCTGTGGCGTTTCCGTTGGTGCTGAAGACTCGACAGGTGCTATGGCGTCTCGATCTTTCAGCCACGCCGCGATTTTGGGAGCGAATTCTTTTTGACACTTGCTGCTGACATAAATGCCGATATGACCTGTTTGCAGGCAAAGGTTTTCGGTATCGGCGCTGCCGACATAGCGAATCAGCGGCTCACAGGCTTCCGGCGGCACCAGATGATCGAATTTTCCGTAGATATTCAATACCGGCATGGTGATTTGTTTCAGATCAACCCGCTTACCCCCGACTTCCAGACGATTTTGCACCAGAAGATTCTGCTGATAGCAATCCTTGATAAACTGCCGAAACACTTCTCCGGGCAGATCCGGGCTGTCAAATATCCATTTTTCCATACGGACAAAATTCTCGACAAAATTCTTGTTGTCCATATTTTCCATGAAACCGACATATTTGTCTATCATGAGCCGGGCCGGATTCAGCAGCAAAAAGCCGAAATTCATCACATCCGCCGGAATGTTGCCGTAGATGTCCACCAGCCGGTCCGCATCAACTTGTTTCATCCATACATGCAGCAGTCCTTTGTCGGTATCGAAATATGTCGGCGTCACGGTGGTGATGAGATTTTTGATTTTATTCGGATAAAGGGCTGAATAAATGACTGAAAAAGTGCCTCCCATACAGATGCCCATGAGATTGATCTTGTCTGCATGGGTGCGCTTCCGGATAAAATTGACAACATTGTCCATATAAACATTGATGTGATCGTCGAACCCGAGAAACCGATCCTTGCGGGTGGGATACCCCCATTCGATCATGTAGAGATCAATGCCGTTATCTAAAAAAGTTTCCACCACGCTGCGGCCAGGCTGTAGATCCAGCATGGTCTCGCGGTTAATCAGGGCATAGACGATCAGAAGCGGTGTGGCATATTTGATTTGCGTTCGCGGCAAATAATGCTTCAGCAGAATGCGATCTTCCCGATACACCACTTCACTGGGCGTGACCGCCAGATCGGTGTCCATTTTTTCCAGCAGGACTTCCGAGGCTTTATGGGCGCGGTTTTGCACCCGCTCTGCATCTTCCGCCAGTTTCGACAGGATGAGATCAACAGGAATGGTTGGCTGCGTCATAAGTTCACCCTCCTTGTGGACAAGCGTCAAATGATTCAGAAATGTGTCAGCCCTGATGTTCCTTTTCGAGCATCCGGATTCGTTTTTTCAATTCGTAGAGTTCCCGTTCCATTTCGTCAACTTCTTTACGGCCGGGAATGGGCAGGGTGCTCATCATATCCTGAAGGACAGCATCTCTCGCGGAAGTGAAGTCTGAAACCGCGTTCAGGGTATTGGCTAAAATCTGCGTGTATTCCGGGGACTGAAAGAGCTTCATGTAATGCCCTTCCAGAATTTTTATCCACATTTGGTAGTACTTTTGAGAATCATCGGGAAGCGCCCCTTGTTCGGCCATTTCCCCTAATTTTTCCTGCATGACAACCGCGGAATGGTTGAACGGCAGAGACAGAATCCGTAAAAATTCGGCCAGCGTCGAATGGTAGATATTGTATTTGTCAGCGGCCTGATTGAACTTTTCCTGATAGCCTCGCGTCAGCCCCAGTTGAGGAATATTGAAAAACTGACGAAACTCGGTTTCGTACATATCGAGCCACGCCCGGAACATGTTTTCGTCTATCTGTTCAAAGGAGTAGGCTTCAACGCTTTCTCCGATGCGGGAACAGCGTTCGAGCCATTTTTGCTGAAGCTGCATGTAGCCATTGAACGTATTCTGCGCCATTTTTGCCAGAAGCTCCGGCATGGCGCCCGCACTTTTCAGCAGCGACTCCATAGATCCGGGAGCGCTCATGGCCGACGTAATGGCCTGCCAGTTCCGGATAGCCGCGTCTATGGCGTTTCTGGCGCTGTGCGTTGCACTCATGGAGGCGGATGGTTCCGCGGATTTCGGGGAGGGTTGCCCCCACATCCGGGCCATTCCGCCCCAATAATCGCCGATGGTTTTCATCCAGTCTGCAAATACAGTTTCGGTTCCGGTGGCGTCCGGTTTATTGTCACTCATGGAAGACCTCTTCCCACGCTATGATGGAGTTTGGGTGAACGCTTCACCCAAATTTTGCATAAATGTTTGAAATTCATCGTTCTGATCTTGAATCAACGACTGAAATCGCTGCAGAAGCTCGATCTGTCCCAGCCCTTTTTCATCTAAAAGAGAGCGAAGCTGAGAAATGGTGTGATCCTGTTTTTGGGTTTGTTTTTTCAGAGCATCGTATTTTGTTTTCAGCGCTTGATAATCGGCCTCTGGAACCCAGCCCCACATTTTGGCATAAGGAGAAAACAGCGATTGAAAGTTCTCGATGGTCTGCTGCCATATTTGGGTGTATTCCGCAAATTCGGGTTTCTGAGCGTCAGCAAGGCTGTAAAACCGTTTGAACAGCCTGGACAGCTCCGTGGTATCCATGGCGGCTGGCATTTTTACAGCGGGAGATGGCGTCATCTGCTGTTGCCACCGGGCGGCCTGGATTAAATAATTTCCCATAAATTCCAAAAACTGGCTGTTCATAGGCTTTCCTTAATCATCTGTCAACAAGGCGTCGTTTAGATCGAGTTGAAATCGTACAGGCCCTCGCCAGTTTCCTTCTCCAAACCGGGTATGCAGCGCACAGGCCGATTTCGGATCGGACCAGGAGGTTGCAATGGCCACATGGCCTTTGGGAAACGGGGTTACTTCTGCATCAACATAATCCAGCGGGGCCAGCGCCGTATCTTTTTCTACCAGATCGTCCTGAGTACCGTAGCAAATCAGCCAGGGAATTTTCTTTTCAGCAATTCGCTTCAGATTTAGCTTGCGCCCGAACAACTGAATCGGCAGTGTACCCTCCGCGGTGATGGGCATGTTGTAAGAGGCAAAACTGAAGCGGGTGATCGCCAGCGGCAGATCGAACCGTTCGGTGTTTAACCAGTAATTGAGCGCCATTGCCGTCTTGCTGATATTCACCGGTTTCCCGTTTCTGGGGGTCAGCATAGCGATGTCCCGGAAAAAAGCGTTCAGCGGCTGTTCGGTTTCGATGCTTTTCAGTTTATATACCCAGCCCATCAACTTGCCGTCAGCCACCCGATTGCCGTTGGGCAATACTTTGGCGCCGTAGGACAAATCGTTGAACCGCTGGGGCAGGCGCTTGAGAAAATCCGCCAGGCCATGGCTTCGCGTACCATCCATGGGCGCAACGCAAGTGATAAAGGCATCCACCAGACCATCCAACTCTCCGGAAAGCAGGTTGCACAGCGCATTGAAACCGCCCTGGCAATATCCATTGAGGGTTACGGGTTTTCCGTGCCGTTTGAGAATGGTTTCACAAAAAAAACGCGTATCCAGGGCGTCATCCTCGCCCGTCATGGTTTGAAGCGCTTCACATGTTGCAATATCTTTGAGAATACGGATATACGTCGGAATCCCCTGATTGGCGAAACAGTGCGCGTAGCTTTTATTTTCGCCCGGCAGAAATCCCAGAATATTGGCGCCCAGAACATACGGCGGCAGAATGCAGACCGGTTTGACGTCCATGCGGATTGTTACGGTGGGGTCGGACGGCATAATCTGGTACAAACGGAACCGATCGGTTTCCGCTGCCAGTTCATGCACGCCTCGCTCGAAATGAAAACCGTATTCAGGCTCGATATCCTGAATCATTTTGGGATACACATGGACGACGCGCGCCATCAGGTCCGCCTGACGGGTGGCAAAGACATTTAAATCATGGGGATTCAGTGCAAAAACGCTCTGATACAGCGCGTGGATAAAGTTTTCGGTTTCCTGGCGGGCATAACCGCCCACAGCGTCCAGTGCGCTGGATACCGCCCGGCCCATCAATTGGGTGTTGAAATTGAGAAGCTCCAGATAGGATTCCATATTGTCCAGCGGGGATGTATTGAAAACTTTGTCGGATTCGGCCTGCTGGAAATATTGGGTTGAAATCAGATAGGGTATGAAAAAATCGGCGGTATATCGGGCCAAACCGGAAAAAAATGTCTGGCAGGCGCCGCCCAGTTGATGGAGCGCCGCCCCGCCTTCCATCATGATGTCGCTCATGTCGGGGAGTTGTACCCTGGTATCTTCGGGACTATTCATTCAGCCCCCTCCTTTTGTGGATTCGGTGCATGGCGGGACAAGACCACGCCGGCCCCATCCCGCCGATTTTCTTGAGTGAAGAACTGCTTATTTGGCGTCGAAAAATGCTTCTACTTTGGTATAGCTGTCATCAACAAGGGACTTGAAATTCTCGCAGCCGGTCTTGTATGTGGTCATCCAGTCTCTGATCGCTTTTTTGCCTTCTTCCGGAAGCCATGTCGCCTGATCCAGAAATACGCCTGCAATTTTTTCATTCTGTTCATACACCATGGTCATGGCTTTAAAACTGTTGTCTATGGCCGTTTTGTTGAACTGAATCATCTGTTTGGCAATCAATTTTTGATCCATTTGCGTTTCCTCCGTAATTTGTTTTGTAATCCGGATGCGGGAATGTTAATGGTGTATCCGGCTGCAGCATCCACCTTTCAATCGGTTTCGATTATCGGAAATCACGCGGAAGATGTCAAGTGTTATTGTGCAATGCAAAATCATGGAATTGCATGGCTGCTATAGAATTATTTTGTTTTTTTTATGTCTGCAAAATAGACGGATTTGTCCAGTTTGTTTTGACAGCCGATCTCATATCAACAAGGTGCAGGGCGTTACATGGAAGACCCCATAGAACTGAAAAAATACTCTAATCGGCGGCTATATATCGCCGCGCAGAAAAAGTTTGTCACGTTAAACGAATTGGCCGAAATGATTCGTGATGGAAAACAGGTCAGGGTGACCGACGCCCAGACATCGGAAGATGTCACCGCTTTCATCTTAACCCAGATACTTTTAGATCAGGCCAAAAATGATCATGCGCTGCTGCCAGCCTCGCTTTTACATCTTCTGATCCAGTATGGGGACACCACATTAAGCGGCTTTTTTGAAAAATATCTGCAACAGATCGTGCAGTCTTATCTGAATTATCAGTTTTCGGTTGATGAACAGTTTTTACGCTGGCTCAACCTTGGTTCCGGTCTGACACAATCTGCTCAAGACAGCCTCAAGAACCTCAACCCGTTCCAGCCTTTTTTGGATGGCTTTTCCACCAACACCAAAACGGATCCGGATGCTTCAAAATAAAGATATTCCCCTGTCATGCCGCTCGTTCAGGGAGCATTTCAACGCCACCACCGGCGTTGCTGTCATATCGTCCCTCGATACCGAATCAGTCCTTCCTGTGACACCGAAGCGATCAGACGGCCTTCCCGTGTGAAAATATGGCCGTGATTCAACCCCCGCGCTTTGGAAGCACTGGGGCTTTCTATGGCGTACAGAAGCCAGTCGTCCATGCGAAAATCCCGATGAAACCACATGGCATGATCGAGACTCGCCACCTGCATGTTTGAATCCCAAAAAGTATGGCCGTGCGGATAGAGTGATGTGGTAACCAGGCCAAAATCCGAAGCATAGGCAAGCATGTACTTATGGATAGAAGAATTATCCGGCATTTTTCCGATAGCTTTGAACCAGACATACCGCGCCGGTTTTTGCTTTTGTGGCGCAAAGGGGTTGATGGGATTCACCGGCCGGATTTCGATGGGTTTTTCGCAAAGAATTTGATTTCGGAGCTGGACGGGTATCTGGTCTGGGGCCCGGCGAGCAAGTTCCCGTTCGGACAGGAAGTTTTCGGGGCCTGAAATATCGGGCATCTCCAGTTGATGTTCAAATCCGGTTTCATTCACTTGAAAAGAGGCGGACATGGAAAAAATGGGGCGGCCTTTCTGAATCGCCACCACCCGCCGGGTGGTGAAACTTTTGCCGTCCCGGATACATTCGACCTCGTAAACGATCGGTCTTGCAGGATCTCCGGGCCTCAGAAAATAGCCGTGCATACTGTGGACGCCGCGTTCTTCCAGAACGGTCTGAGATGCTGCGGACAGGGACTGTCCCAGCACCTGGCCGCCGAAAATATTACCAAACCCCAGATCCTGGCTGTTACCGCGAAAAATATTTTCCTCGATTTTTTCCAGTTCCAGCAGGTTCAGCAACTCGTTCAATACATTCACGTCTGTCATACCTTCCTCTTGTTTTGCAATATCAGGCTGTTATCTTGAAACCATACGCTCAACCAGACGATAATTTTTCATCTCCGGGATGTATATTGCCATGCTTTGAACCTGTGGTCAAATGACGCTGCAAAGACAACGGCCAGAACGGTCACTATTCACGGATTGAAGAGGGGCGATGAGGTTGCAACAGGAGGTAAAAACCGTAGAACGCGATTTTTGCCTCCCATTGCTTCCCGCCCTGAAATGATGTGAGGAGGTACTCTTGAAGCGGCTTACAGATTAAAAAGCGGCGGATAAGGTCAAACCACCATAGAAGAAACTGGAATGATGGTCTATACTGCTGGCGGTAATATAATCGTCGGCTGTTCCGGAAAGCGGAAACGAGTAGGCGACCATGGGTTTCACAGACAAAAGATCGGTAACAGGTATCGTGAATCCGGCGGACAGCAAGCCGTTGTGGAACGCCCGATATCTGTTGTCAGGGTTATTGACTTCGTTGAAATTATTGTTGTCGGAATAATAATATCCGGCGGAAGCGCCCATATCAAAGGTAATTTTGTCAATGACCGGTATGGATTGCGATAGACCCAGATTTAAATACCATGATGAATTGTGGGCAATTTCCCGATAAATGGACAATGTCGGGTTCAGCAGGGTATTCAACGTTGTGGTGGCGAATAATTCCTGAGAATCCTGAGTACCGTCCAGCGCATAATAGATGTATCCACCGCCCACTGTGACCAATCCCAAATTTTTGGAATAAGAGAGCGTCGTGTCGGTTTCCGTAAATTTGGTGGAATCGTTCTGCGAACCATCCGCATTCCAGGTTCTGTGATCACTGTCCAGGTTTCCCCACACATTGAAACTGAACCCCTTATACCCCAGGGTCACTGACGGTTCCACGACCACGCTGTTGTAACTTTGCTCCAGCCCTCTCCAAATATACTGGCTAAAAATTCCCACATCCACCCCTGCGGTCGGCTTTGATGTATCATCAGCCAATGCTGCGGGGATGGCACTGCAAAATATGGTCATTGCCATTACACCAGTCCATACATACTGCTTCATCTTCATACGGTTTTCTCCTTTTTGAAAATATAATGGATAAAATAGTTGATACCCAAAAACCCATCAAATATTTTCAAAACAAAAAAGCAAAGAGTAAGCCAAACCGTATATGTTATAAAATTTTTTTATAACAATCTTAAATTAATTATTATTTTTTAAAAACCGCTTTATGAATTATTGTGACCAAAAAATATTTAAAAACATTTTTGTATTAATTTGTTTATAAATTTCAAAATTGTAATTATTTAGTGGTCAAGTCCACGTCAGCCGCTGGCGTGGATGCGTCATGGGCCGGCGCGGGATTTGGGCGTCAGATCAGTTTCTGGACATCAATTTCGCTACCGCTTTTTCCAGTCCGTCAATACTGAGTTCATACATGGGGAAAACAGCACCAATGGCGGCAATGGTCGGGGTATAACGCCACATGGAAACAGGCGCCGGGTTCATCCAGACGCTGTGACGAAAGATTTCGGCCAAAAATTTCAGGCGCTCGATGCTTGACTTTCCGGAGCGCTCTTCAAGATGAATGGAGCCGTCTCTGGCCATCAGTTCATAAGGGGCCATGCTGGCGTCTCCGACCAAAATCAACCGCGTTTCCGGATCCAGCGCCGCGAATTCATCCACCCTCACAGGCTCCCGATATCGGCTGGCGTCTTTCCAGAGAACGTCGTAAATGGTGTTGTGGAAAAAAAACGTCTTGATCTCCTTGAACTGCGCCCTGGCGTAGTTGAACAGGGTCTGAACCACCTCCACATATGGATCCATTGACCATCCGCCATTGTCTATGGCTAAAATGACCTTCAGGCGGTCTTTCAGGCTCTGTTCGAACACGATTTCGATCTCACCGGCGTTTTTCATGGTCTGGTAGATGGTCTCGGCGACATTGACGCGGTCTTTGGGGCCGGATGCTGTCAGATGTCGGAGCCGTTTGATGGCTTCTGCGATCATGGCCTGCGTCAGGGGGCCATCCAGGGCGTAATCCCTGTAGCGCCGATCCATCGCGACCTTAATGGCCGACCGGTTCCGGGAAACCCCTCCAACGCGCATCCCTTCCGGATGATACCCGGAATGTCCGACGGGCGACGTACCGCCGGTGCCGATCCATTTATGGCCGCCGTCATGCCGTTCGGTCTGCTCTTTCAGACGCTCCTTGAAATATTCGATGAGTTCATCGGGCGTCATCTTTTTCAGTTCGGATTCATCCATCCCCAGGGCGTCCGCCAGAACTTTGGGATTTTCGAGCCAGGCCTCCAGAAGGGTTCGCGCCATATCATCCAGCGCCACACCTTCCTGATCCGGAAGCGCCGCACCTTCAAAATAATGGGCAAAAATCCGATCGAACAGATCGAAATAACGCTCACTTTTAACCAGAATGGAGCGGGATGCCGTGTAAAAATCGTCCAGACTGCCGATCAAACCTGATCGCAGGGCTTTATGCAGCGTCAGAAAAGACGTAGGGCTTACCGGAATGCCGGATTCACGCATCAGATAAAAAAACTCCACGAACATGGGAGGTTCCCTTTCCTGTTAGAACAGACGCCGCCGACTGGCCGCTGCGGACGCGCGGGTGAAATCCTGGCTTTTCTTGAAAAGAATCCCCAGAAACGGCACATCGCCCCTGGCCAGACGACCGGGTTTGAAATCCGGATCCGCGGACAAGGCGCGTATCCAGTTGATCAGCTCCCGCGTCGCCGGACGTTTTTCGATGGCATCCAGCTCCCGAAGCTTATAAAAAGCGTTAATGGCGTTTTCTACCAGTTCGTTGTCCATATCTGGAAAATGCACTTTGAGTATCTGGCGCATCATTTTGGGATCCGGAAACGCGATATGATGAAAATTACACCGTCCCAGAAATGGATCCGAAAGGTCTTTCTTGGCGTTCGAGGTAATGATAAAGACCGGCCGATGCTTCGCGTGAATGGTCTTGTCAATCTCGATGATATCGAATTCCATCTGATCCAGAACATCGAGCATATCGTCTTGAAAATCCGTATCCGCCTTGTCAATTTCATCAATCAGCAGCACGGTGCGGGTGTCCGCCGTAAACGCCTGGCCTATTTTCCCCATCTTGATGTAGTTTTCGATATTGCTGACATCCCGTTTGGAATCTCCAAAACGGCTGTCGTTCAGGCGCGTCAATGTGTCGTACTGGTACAACGCCTCGATCAGCTTCATGCTCGATTTGACGTTTAAAATGATGAGCGGCATCTGGAGAGCCTCAGCAATGGCGTGAGCCAGCATGGTTTTTCCGGTGCCAGGTTCCCCCTTAAGAAGGAGCGGCATCTCAAGAGCCATTGAAATATGGACGATCCGGGCCAATTCTTCATCCAGCACATAACGTTTGGCGCCGGTAAACATGTTGAAATCGCATATAGGTGATGTCATAATAACGCCTCTTTGTATGGGAATAGACTATCAGAGCGAATTTAGCTGCTTTATAAAACCACAGAATCGCTGTTATGAGTCTTTTATAGTATTACGGTAATTGGCGTTTTTTCAACAGTAAATATTTTCGAAAAATGAAAATCCAAACCCTTACCCGCCTGAAAACATGGTTTACCGGGTATGTTGCACGCTATTATACCGGCGTTGACGACCACGACAGAAACATTCGACTGAAGGAAGATCACACGCACAGAGTTTGCCGCAACATGGCGCTGCTGTGCGATAGCCTGGAAATGTCTGCTGAAGACGGCGTACTGGCGGAAGCGATTTCGCTCTTTCACGATGTTGGCAGATTTGAACAGTACCACACGCACCACACGTTCAACGATATGAAATCCGTCAACCACGCGCACATGGGGCTTCGGGTGCTGGCCGCCCATCGAGTACTGGCAGAAATTTCTGTCTCCGAACGTCGGATTCTGACATCGGCGATTGCTTTCCACAATGTGGCGACGCCACCCGATGATATGCCGGAGACGGCTCTGCACTTCACAAAACTAATCCGCGATGCCGACAAGCTGGATATCTGGAAAGTGGTGACCGATTATTATCGAGAGCGGGAAAACAGCCCGAACAGTACGATCGAGCTGGGGCTTCCGAACAGCGCCGGATGTTCCGCTTCAGCGATAGAAGCGCTGCGCCAGAAAAGATTCGCCCGGGTTCAGGATATGAAAAATCTCAACGATTTCAAGCTGCTTCAGATTAGTTGGGTTTTCGATCTGAATTTTGAAAAGTCGTATCGGCTTCTGCAGGAGCGGCGATATATCGAACAGATCGCGGCGACACTTCCCCAGCTTCCGGAAATCCGCGGCGCGGTGGACTGCGCGTACCGTCAAATTCAACGTCACTGCGGCGGGAGCTTTTCCAGGCATTGAGAAGGATGCCGCGCACCGCAGTGGGCTTTTTACGAAGCCGTCACGGTTTCAAGGCGTGTAAGAACCGCATACATCACCTGATTGATTTGTTTGAAGCGGGTTTCGTCAGACAGCATTGCAGCCGCGTCCTGAACGTAGCGACTGCCGTCAATTTCGTTTCCGCAATGTTCCGTAAGGGCTTTGGCGGACGCAGGCGTAGTTTCGAGATGAAACTGAAACCCAACCACGCGATTCTGGTAAATGAATCCCTGATGCAGACAGGCTTCACTGGACGCCAGATGGACAGCTTCTTTTGGAATGGCGAAGGTATCGCCGTGCCAGTGAAACACATCCATTTCCGGGGGCAACACGTTTCCAAGAAGGGTCTGGTCGGCCTGGTCGGTTTTATGAATGGGAAACCACCCAATTTCACGATATTTGTTTTTTACGACATCGGCCCCCAGCACATCGGCAATAAGTTGCGCGCCCAGGCAAATTCCCAGAACGATCTTTCCGGAAGCAATCGCCTCATGAATCATGGTTTTTTCGGCGGCGAGCCAGGGATACTCCGCCATATCGTAAACGCCCATCGGGCCTCCCATGATGATGAGCCAGTCCAGATTCCGAACATCCGGAAGCGCTTGCTCCCGATACAAATGCGTACTTGAAAGCTGATGTCCCCGCATCTTCAGAAAAGACTCCATACTTCCAAGCCCCTCAAAGGGGACGTGCTGTAAATGATGAATTCGCATGACGTATATCCTCTTGAAATAATTTATAACTTTCAATTCTGAAATAGAAATAGGGGGCACCCGCAAAGGGCGCCACCTACATTCGTTTGATGGGGTTCGACGACATTGTGGGCTTGATCGTCACAGCCAGGCGCAACACATCGGGTGTTCAGGCATTCCTGCCCGAGAATTATACAGCAGCACGGGTAGCGCCCGGCGCACATTTCCACTCAGCGTCTTGCGCCCAAGCGCCGCGGCGATCTCGGCAGACGAAAGCGGGGCTGCCGTGCAGGCCTGCAAAATGCGCAAACCGACTTGTGCCTCTACTTGTACCTCTGTAAAAATCAAATTTCGGTTCGGTCGGCTTTGTAAAAAGTTCACAGGCAAGGCGCGCAAATCCGCAAGGAGTGCAGCGTACTTTTGGGTACGCCGCAACGACGAAGGATGCAGCGCAACGCAGCATCCGGACTTTTTACGAAGCCGTCATACTTTGTCTATGTGGACGAAAAAGGTTT